>JASHXX010000405.1 GCA_030043335.1 Xanthobacteraceae bacterium | reverse complement strand
GAAATGCCGCCACTGGGTTGCAAGGACGAGCACGCAGACCGATGCGAAGAAAACCAGCGCCTGGGATGAATGCATGCCGTACATCGATAACCTAACCTCCTCCTGGTCGGCGGCCGGGGCGCAGTCTGCGCGTCGGCGCGATTGGCAATGGGTCCGCTTCTGGTATGGTTTTTGCCGCTTGCAGTGCAAAGGAACCGGCTCGAAACCAGCCGCTGCAAAAACCAGAACAGGCCCCCGGCGCATGGGCGCCACTACCGATGGCACGTTTTCTGTTTCGGCGCGACCGCCAAAGGACCCGGCCGATGAACGCGGTCGGTGCAGCTTTTGGTCGGTGGACCTCGAGGCTCGGCACCTTGGCGTTTGTCCTGGGCCTTGTCTCCGGCCAGGCGCCTGCGGCCGCCGCAAGCCCTAACTTCATCCATGCCGAGGGCAGGCGGCTGGTCGATGGCCGCGGCGAGACTTTTGTCATCAAGGGCATCAACCTCGGCAACTGGCTGGTGCCCGAAGGCTACATGTTCAAGTTCAAGCAAGCCCGCAGTCCGAGCGAGATCGCGGGCTTCTTCGCAACCCTGATCGGCCCCGAAGACGCATCCCGGTTCTGGACGAAATTTCGCGACGTCTACATCACCGAGGAGGATGTCCGCTTCATCAAGGCGGCGGGCTTCAACACCGTGCGCGTCCCGCTGAATTGGCGGCTCCTCACCGAGCCCGGCGATGAAGCCGCCGACCGCTACGAGGCCGCGGGCTGGCCGCTCCTCGATCGCCTCGTCCAATGGTGCCGTGACTCCGGCCTGCGCGTCATCGTCGACCTGCACGCCGCGCCCGGCGGCCAGACCGGAGTCAATCACGACGACGGCCCGGGCTTTCCGCTCACCTTCTACGTGCCGCAAAATCGCCAGCGCACCATCGCGCTGTGGCAAAAGCTCGCCGCGCGTTACCAAGCCGAAACCGCCGTCCTCGGCTACGACCTCCTGAACGAGCCGATCTCGCCCTACAGCGACGTCGAGTATCTGAACCCGCAGCTCGAGCCGCTCTATCGCGACATCGTGGCCGCCATTCGCAGCGTCGATCAGAACCACGTCGTGCTGCTCGAAGGCGCGCAATGGGGCACGAACTTCGCGGTATTCGATCGGCCGTTCGACAGCAACGCGGTTTACACCTACCACAAGTTCTGGATCAACCCGACTCGCGACGGGCTGCAGAGCTATCTCGACTTCAGCAATCGCTGGAACATCCCGGTGTTCATCGGCGAGACCGGCGAATTCAACAACGGCTGGAACGACAAGTTCCACCGGCTGCAGGAGCGGTTCGGCCTCGGCTGGTGCTTCTGGCCCTATAAGAACCTCGACTCCGACCTCTCCGTGGTCTCAATTCAGAAGCCCGAGGGTTGGGATCTGATCGCCGACGCGGGCAGCTCCGCCAGCGCCCCGCTGCCGACGCGCGAAGAGGCGCAAGCGATCGTCAACGCTTATCTCGAGGCCGCCAAGTTCAAGAACGTTCGCGTCAATGCCGACTACATCAACTCGCTCGGCCTGGTCGTGCCTTAGCGTATCTGGCCTGCGCGCGTTCGGCCGGAGCAGCCCATAGGCTCCCTTACCGTCTCGCGTACCCGCACCTGTGTTCAATCATGCTTGACCAGCATCCGGTTCGCATGCACTTGGCGAAGACCCGCGCGCACGCAGACGAGCAGCGCTCTCCATGAGGGCACGCGCAGGCAGGTTCCGTATCTGCTGGAGCAGCTCGTCGCTGAAGCCGGTGCGTCATGCACTGTGACCAGAAGCAAGGACGCGCTGATCGCGATAAAAAGCTTTCTCATAGTCGTGCCTCATCATATGTCGGACCATCATCGTCCCAGCTAACGCCCCGATCAATGTGAAGCCCTGGGCCCGGCTCTTGTCGCTCAACTGCGGCGCCGGTAGCCAATGAGCGAGCCAAAGCGTCGCGCTAGAGACAAATGTCGGTCAAGACATTGCCGCGCTTGTCCTTGAGCACCCAGGGGCATTTCAGGCGCCGCAGCGCGGCTTTGGCGTCTTCATTGCCGAGCGCCGCGGCCTTCTCGTAAAAGGCTTTGGCGGCGTTGGCATCCTGCGGCCCGCCTCGGCCGTTCTCGGCGAACGAACCCATCCAATCGAGCGCATCGGCATTGCCCTGCGCGGCGGCTTTTTCGAACATCGTACGCGCGGCAACGTCGTCTTTCGGGCCGCCGATGCCGTTCGCCAGCATCAGGCCGAGCTGAAACTGCGCTTCCGGAGAATTCGTTTCCGCGGTCTTCGACAGCAAGGCCCGCGCTTCCGCGGGATCCGAGGGTGCGCCACCACTTCCCGCGATGGCGGCAAGATTCGTGGCGCCGCGCGCATTGCCGGCTTTGGCGGCGCGCTCGAACAAAACGCGCGCCTGCGCCTCGTCCTTGGCGACGCCGGATCCGGCGGCGAGGAGGACGCCGAGTTCGACCATCGCCGCGCTGCTGCCCTTGTCGGCCGCCTTGCGATAGGCGCCGATCGCTTCCGGCATTTGCCCGCCGGCCGCATAGGCGCGACCGAGCTCATAAAGCGCGCGCCGCGATCCTGCCGCCGCGATCTTGCAGAATTTGATCGCGGTCGCGACATCGGAGGCGGCGATCTGGGAAACGCCGCCCACGTCGGCCGGCTTGTCGGGATCGGTCGGATCGGCGGCAACGCGATCGCAGAGCACGAGATCCGCCGATTGATCGCGAGCCAGCGCATGAAAAGCGCTGCTGAGCGCCAGCACGGCGGCGCCGAAGCCGCAAATGATCGCAGCCGCGGCAGATCGCCGTCGCATTGTCACGCCCGCCCGGCCGCCGGCAGCGTGTCGGCCGCTTGCCGTTTGGCGATCTCTTCGGCCACGAGTTCCTTCTTGGACAGTTTCCCGACCGGCGTCTTCGGCAGGCTCGAACGAATCTCCATCTCGGTCGGCATCTCGTATTTCGCGAGCCGGTCGGCGAGGAACGCCTTGAGCTCGTCGATCCCGAATGGCGCGTGTCCGGGCTTGAGCGCGATGAATGCCTTGGCCGACTGGCCGCGATAGGCATCGGGGACGCCGATCACGGTGACCTCGGCGACCGCGGGATGCTCGTAGATCGCCTCCTCGATATTGCGCGGGAACACGTTGAAGCCGCCGGACAGGATCATGTCCTTCTTGCGGTCGGCGATCGTGACGAAACCGTCCTGGTCAAGAAAGCCGATGTCGCCGGTGTGAAAGCGGCCGCCCCGGAAAGCCTCCTCGGTGGCCTCCGGTTTCTTCCAGTAGCCCTTCATCACCTGCGGCCCACGGAAGCAAATCTCGCCCTTCTCGCCGACCGGCAGCACCTTGGTGCCGGTCTCGAGATCGACCACTTCCAGAATAGTATGGGGCGCCGGCAGCCCGACGCTGCCTTGCCGCGTCGGCCCGTCGTTGATCTGCAGCGTGCCGAGCGGCGCGGTTTCGGTCAGACCATAACCTTCCTTCGGCGCGATGCCGGTCAGCTCTTCGAAGCGCTGCTGCACCTCGAGCGGCAGCGGCGCGCCGCCGGAACTCCACATCCAGACCGAGGAGAGGTCGAACTCCTTGACCTTCGGATGATTGACGAGAGCGGTGTACATGGTCGGGACCGCCGGGAACGCCGTGATCTTCTTGCGGGCGATGTCGGCGAGCACACGGTCGGGATCGAAGCGAATGTGCAGCACCACAACTGCGCCATTGGCGACGGACAGCAGCATGATGAAGGTGAGGCCGAAAATGTGGAACAGCGGCAACACTCCGAGCGTCTTTTCCGGCTCCTCGTCCCCACCCAGCGCGTTCCAGTGGTTGAAGATGTTGATCACCGCGCAGAAATTGGCGTGCGTGAGCATCGCCCCCTTGGGCTGGCCGGTGGTGCCGCCGGTATATTGCAGCACGGCGACCTCGTCTTCGAGCGGGCCGTGCGGGTGGGGCGTGAACGCACCGTCATTGGCGATCAGCGCCGCAAAATCGACTTCGCGCCCGGCGCCGTCGAGGCGCTCCGCCGGCGCTCCGAACGCGGCCGCGACCGGCGCCGGCAGGAAGTCGGCAATGCTGCAGACGACGAGCGTCGCAAACTTGGCGGTTCCTTTAAGCGCCGCGATCTGCGGATAGAGCGCCGGCAGCCCGAGCGTAATCATCACCTGGGTCTCGGCGTCCGCGATCTGATATTTGAGCTCGCGCGGCGCAGAAAGCGGACTGAAATCGACCACGCGCCCGCCCGCCATCAGCACGGCGAAGAACGCGATCACGAAATGCGGCGTATTCGGCAGGTGCAATCCGACATGCACGCCGGGCCCGACGCCGAGCGCCTGCAGGCCCTTGGCGGCGCGCGCCGCGAGCTCATGGAGCTCGCGAAAGGTGAACGTGCGATCGTAGAAGTCGAGCGCAATACGCTGCGGCCATTTGCTCGCCGCCGTCTCGAGAAGGCTTTCGAGCGGCACTGCCGGCGGCAGCGGAGCGTCCCAGGATACGCCCGGTGGATAAGATTTTTCCCACACATACGCCATCACACCTGTCCTTGTTGATGGGACGCCGGTCGGCCGGCCGCTTCAGCAATCCCATGTTGTCCGCAACCCCAGACTAGCGGGCCGCGCCGGCGCGGTCGATGGCGAGGTTCGCCGGACCGGCCGCGCAGCAAGGGCTGCAGCGCCGCTCGCTACCCCTCGAACCCGCCACTGTTCAGAAATTCCAGTTCGGCCGGCGTCGTTGCGCGGCCCAGCGCGCGGTTGCGATGCGGAAATCGTCCAAACTTCGCCACGATATCGCGGTGCGTGAGTGCATATCCCAACTGCTCGGCATCGCCGAGAGCCTGATAGAGCCCGACGCAGCGCTCCTGATCGGCGATGAGCTCGGAATGCATGAACGGCAGATAGAAGAACGGCCGCATTGGTTCGTCGGTTTTGAGGTCGAAGCCGCGGGCCAACGCCCGGTTCGCCACCGCGCGCGCCAGCGGGTCGGTGGCGAAGGCGCGGGCACTGCCGCGAAACATGTTGCGCGGAAACTGGTCGAGCAGAAGCACGAGCGCGAGCGCGCCTTCGGCGCTTTCCTCGAACGCCGCGAGCTCGCCGCGTGCCGCCGCCTCGTGCACCGCAAGAAACCGCGACCGGATGGCGCGGTCGAAATCTTCGTCCTGCTCGAACCATTTTTCCGGACCGGCTTCGCGCCAGAACGAAATGATCTCGCCTGCTGTGATCTGGTTCATTCGAGCGTTCCCGCTCTAGGCGAGCGCCGCTACTGGGCGCGTCGCGCCGTGCTGGCGAAGCGCTTGGCTTCCTCGGCGGCGCGGAACAGTGCCTTGGCCTTGTCGATGCATTCCTGCTGTTCGAAACCGGGATTGGAATCGGCGACGATGCCGGCCCCGGCCTGGACGTACATGACGCCGTCCTTGATCAGCGCGGTGCGCAGCACGATGCAGGTGTCCATCTCCGCGCCGGCGGAGAAATAGCCGACGCAGCCGGCATAGAGCGCGCGCTTGTCCTTCTCCAATTCGTCGATGATCTGCATGGCGCGCACCTTCGGCGCGCCGGAGACGGTACCGGCGGGAAAGCCGGCGGCAAGCGCGTCGAGCGTGTCGCGGTCCTTGCGCAGCCTGCCCTCGACATTCGAGACGATGTGCATCACCTGGCTGTAGCGTTCGATGAAGAACTGATCGGTGACCTGGACGGTGCCGATCTCGGCGACGCGGCCGACATCGTTGCGGCCGAGATCGAGCAGCATCAGATGCTCGGCGCGCTCCTTCGGATCGGCCAGAAGCTCGGCCTCGAGCGCCTTGTCTTCGTGCGGGGTCAGGCCGCGGCGGCGGGTGCCGGCGATCGGCCGCACGATCACGGTGCCGCGGCTGGCCTTGACCAGGATCTCGGGGCTTGAGCCGGCGACGGCGAAGGCGCCGAAATCGAGGAAGAACAGGTAAGGCGAGGGGTTCACCCGGCGCAGCGCGCGATAGAGCGCGAAGGGCGGCAGCGTGAACGGCGCCTCGAAGCGCTGCGACAGCACGACCTGAAAAATATCGCCGGCGGCGATGTACTCCTTGGCGCGCAATACCATGCGCTTGAATTCCTCGGGCGTCGTATTCGAGCGGGGCGCGACCTTCAGCGGTCCGGCATCGGTTTGCGCGGCGGCTTTTTGCAGCGGCCGGTCAAGCGCATCGACGACCGCGGAAAGGCGCTCGACCGCGCGCGCCAGCGCGGCCTTCGCGCTCACACCGGCGTGCGGCCGCACCGGGGTGACGACGGTGATCTTGTCCTCGACGGCGTCGAAGGCAATCACCAGGGTGGGTCTGATCAGCACTGCATCCGGAATGCCGATCGGGTCGGGACCCGGCGCCGGCAGCGAATCCTCCATCAGCCGCACGACGTCGTAGCCGAGATAGCCGAAAACGCCGGCTGCCATCGGCGGCAGAGTGTCGGGAAGGACAACACGGCTCTCGGCAATGAGCGCACGCAAAGCGGCAAGCGGCGGCTCGCGAGCCGGTACGAAAGCTGCGGGATCGTTGCGCGGCGCCCGGTTGGTTTCGGCCTGCGCGCCGTTGATACGGAAGATCACGTCCGGCTCAAGCCCGATGATCGAATAGCGGCCGCGCACCTCGCCGCCCTCGACCGACTCGAGCAGAAAGCTCATCGGCTGGGTATTTCCGGGCTTCGTGCCGGCGATCTTAAGGAAGGCGGAGACCGGCGTTTCCAGGTCGGCGACGAGCGTCGTCCAGACCACCTGCGGCTGGCCGGCCGCATAGCGTGCGGCAAACGCCTCGGCCGCAGGCTCAATCTGCATCAATTGGTGTCCGGCGCGCCGTTACCTACGGCTTGCGCCAGCGCGGAGCGATTGACGGTGGTGCCGAGCTCATCCTCGAGCCACGCCGCGTATTGCCCGAAGATGTCGTCGGTCAGCTGGCGCTGCACCGCGTCGGCGGTGCGCTTACTGTCGTCAGAGCTCGGGTCGACCCGCGGGTCGGTCACCTCGGTCACGCGGAACACCGTCCACGTGCCGGGATTGTCGGCGGGCGCGCTGCCGAACCCGTCCTTAGCGGTGCGGAAGATCGAATGGAGCGCCGCCGCCGAGATCGCGCCATTGCCCTTGTTGCGCTTGAGCTTGTCGACGGTCTCGACCTTGAGATCGGCGGCAGCGGCAAGACTGTCGAGCGAGTTGCCGCTCTTGAGCTTGTCGAGGAAATCGGCTGCCTTGGCCTTGAGCCGGGACGCGATTTCGTTCTGGCGCCAGCCTTCCTCGACCTGCGGCTTGACCTCTTCCAACGTACGATCATGCGCCGGGGTAATACCGGCGACTTCGTACCAGACGTAGCCGCCGTCAGCCTCGATCGGCTCATTGTCGACGCCGACGTCGGAGCGGAAGGCACCGTTGATCACCTCGGCGGCGTGCGGCAGGTTGCTGACCGGCTCGCCTTTGGGGTCGCGGCCGGAACGGTCGAGCGCCTCGTAGGTGACGAGCGGCAGCTTCACCTTCTCGGCCGCCTCCTGCAACGTGGCGCCGCCGGCGCGCGCATCCTCGATCTTGTCGTGCAGGCTTGCCACCTCGGCCTTGCCGCGTTCGGCCGCGATGTCCTTGCGGATCTGCGGCGCCAGCTCAGGGAACGGCTTGGTTTCTTCCGGCTCGATCTTGGTGACGGTCACCAGCACGGCGCCGAAACGACCCTGGACCGGCGCGCTCACTTCGCCCTCCTTGAGGGAGAAGGCGGCCTCGCCGACGGCCGGGTCGATGATCTGCGATTTCGTCACGGTGCCGAGATCGATGTCCGCCTCCTTGGCATTGCGCTCGGCGGCGAGCGCGGCAAAGCTCAAGCCGCCTTTGATCCGCGCGTCGGCGGCCTCAGCCTCGGCCATGGTCGGAAATATGATCTGCTCGACGTGGCGGCGTTCCGGGGCGACGTAACGGCTGCGCTGCTCGTCGAAGGCGCGTTTGACGTCGGCGTCGGAGATTTCCATCCACTTGCCGAGCTCCGCCGGCGTCGCCTGCACGGTCACGATCTTGCGGTACTCCGGCGCGCGGAACAGGATCTTGCGCGCCTCGAAATACTTGTTGAGGTCCTCGGCGGTCGGCTGCGGAATGTCGCCGGCCTGCGCCGGACCGAGCACAACGTATTCGACGCTGCGCTCTTCGTTCTGAAACCGGTTGACGGCGTCAAGCCAGGTTTTCGGCGCTTGCAGCTCGGCCGACAGCGACCCCAGGATCTGTTGGCGCAGCGTCACCCGCCGCTGCTCGGCGACGAAGCGCTGCTCGGAGTAGCCGGCGTTGCGCAAAAGATATTCGAACCGCACCCGGTCGAAGGTGCCGCCGGGGGTCCGGAACATCGGATCGGTGGTGATGTGCCGCACGATCTCGGCGTCGGAAATGGCGAGCCGCATCTGCCGTGCGCGCTGGTCGAGCCCGGCCTCCACGATCATCTCGCTGAGCACCTGGCGATCAAGGCCGATCTGGTTCGCCTCTTCCGCCGACACCGGGTGGCCGACCTGGTTGCCGAGGCGCTGCAGGCGCTCGTTGTAGGTGCGCCGAAACTGCTCGATCGGGATTTCGGTGCCGCCGATCTTGGCGAGTGTGGAGCGGCCGAAGCCTCGAAAAATGTCGTTGATGCCCCAGACGGCGAAGCTCGCGGCCAAGAGGCCC
>JASHXX010000404.1 GCA_030043335.1 Xanthobacteraceae bacterium | reverse complement strand
ACCGCCAATCAGAAGAAGCTGTTCTTCAACCTGCGCAAGGCCAAGAGCCGCATTTCCGCGCTCGAGGAAAGCGACATGCGGCCCGATCAGGTCAAGCTGATCGCCAAGCGCCTCGGCGTCACCGAGCAGGACGTGATCGACATGAATCGCCGGCTCGGCGGCGACGCCTCGCTCAATGCACCGATCCGCGACGACGGCGATTCCGGCGAATGGCAAGACTGGCTGGTCGATGACAGCGCCAGCCAGGAGAGCCGCCTTGCCGAATCCGAGCAATCGGAGAACCGCCACAAAGCGCTCGGCGAAGCGCTCACCGTGCTCAACGACCGCGAGCGCCGCATCTTCGAGGCGCGCCGGCTCGCCGACGAGCCGATCACGCTGGAAGAGCTGGCGGAGGAGTTCGGCGTGTCGCGCGAGCGCGTGCGGCAGATCGAGGTGCGCGCCTTCGAGAAGGTGCAAAAGGCGGTGAAGAACACCATCGCGTCGATGGAAAGTCCGCGGGCGGCGGCGGCCGCCGCCGTCCCGGCGCACTAGCCCACCCCCTCCTGAGTTTGCCTCGTCAGATGCCCGGCCTAGTGCCGGGCATCTGCGTCTTCGGGGTCCAAGCCGAAGATCCAGATGGCGGCTCAAACCCCGCCATGATCACCGAGAATTACTCCGTCAGCACGCCGCGCAGCGGCCATCGGCAGGCGAAGATCGCCGCGCCGGCGAGCGCGGCGATGGCGGCGACGAGGAGAAAGAACTCCGCCTTGTCCATGCGGCTCCAGAAGCTGCCGATGAAGCCGGCGAGGAAATTGCCGACAAAGCTGGTCGCGAGCCACACCCCCATCATCATCGAGATGATGCGCGCCGTCGCGACTTTGGTCACCAGCGACAGGCCGACCGGCGAAAGATAGAGCTCGCCGACGGTGAGCACGACGAAATACCAGAACAGCCACAGCCAGCTCGCCTTGCCGCCGTTCGCCGCAACGGCGGCAAGCGCCATGATGAGGTTTGCCGCCGCGACTCCGAGGCAGCCGAGCGCCATTTTGCTGATTGTCGAAGGCTCGGTGCCGCGCTCGGCCTGCCGCGTCCACAGCGCGACCACGAACGGCGTGAAGGCGAAGATCATGAACGGATTGAACGCCTGAAACCAGGTGGTGGGAATCTCGCCGGTCGAGAACACCAGATCGACCGCGCGGTCGGTATTGGCGTCTGCCCACAGCATGATGGTGTTGCCCTGCTGCTCGTATGTCGCCCAAAACAACGTATTGGGAATGAACAACACCAGGAGCGCGATGACGGCGCGCCATTCGCTGCGGTCGAGCGGCCGCTTCTCGACATGCGCCGCCTTCGCCTTCTGCAGCTCGTCCGGCGGCAAGAGCGGCATGGCGTAAAGATATACCGAGAGGCCGATCAGCATGCCGACGCCGGCGGCGGCAAAGCCGTAGTGCCAGCCGGCCTCTTCGCCGAGTGTGCCGCAGACGAGCGGCGCCAGGAACGCGCCGACATTGATGCCGACATAGAAGATCGAATAAGCGCGGTCGCGGCGGCGATCGCCCGGTGCGTAGAGGCCGCCGACCTGGGTCGAGATGTTCGGCTTGAAGGCGCCGTTGCCGAGGATGAGCGCCGCGAGCGCGAACAGGAACAGCTCATCGACTGCCATCAGGAAGTGGCCGATGGCCATCAGGATCGCGCCGATGATGACGGTGCGGCGTTGGCCAAGCACGCGATCGGCGAGAAGCCCGCCGAAAATCGGCGTCAGATAAACCAGCGCGGTGTAGAGGCCGTAGATCTGCGACGAAAGCGGCTGCACGTCGAGCGGGCCGAATGCCGCTTCCAGCCCGCGCTTGATGCCGGCGAGGCCGAGCACGTCGCCGGCGTGCGCGGGGATGAGCAGATATTTGGTCATGTAGAGGACGAGGAGCGCGCGCATGCCGTAATAGGAGAAGCGCTCCCACATCTCGGTGGTGAACAGGAAGGTAAGGCCCTTGGGATGGCCGAACAGGTCGGTGCGCGTCGACAGCACAACCGGACCGGCGGATTGAGCACGTTCAGCCACGAGCGGTCTCCGGCCATTCTCCTCCCCGGCAACTCTTCCTATATATCGGTCCCGCCAATGATCGCACGCGCTTTCGCCGATCCGCCGTCGTGCTCTTTTTTGCGCCAGTCGAGGAGAATGACGTGAATAAATTCGGCATTGGCCAGCCGGTTCCGCGGCTGGAGGATCCTCGCTTCATCACCGGCCGCGGCCGCTTCGTCGACGACATCGAGGTGCCGCGCCAGTGTTATGGCGTCGTCGTCATGTCGCCGCACGCCCATGCCCGCATCAAGCGGGTCGAGACCGCGAAGGCCAAATCGGCCCGTGGCGTCCTCGCGGTGCTCACCGGTGCCGATGTCGAGGCCGATAAGATCGGCAGCCTCGTTCCTGTCATGCCCGAGGACATGGGCGGCCCGAAGGGCTTGCGGACGCGGCGGCCTTTGCTCGTCAGTGACCGGGTCCGCGCCGTCGGCGACCGCGTCGCCTTCGTCGTCGCCGAAACGCCGCAGCAGGCGCGCGACGCCGCCGAGCTCATCGAGATCGACTACGAGCCGCTGCCGGCAGTAATCACCATCGAGGACGCAACAAGACCCGGCGCGGCGGCGGTGTGGGATGAGGCGCCCAACAATGTTTCGTTCACGCTGATGATGGGCAACAGGGAGGCGACTGACGCCGCCTTCGCCAAGGCTGCGCATGTCGTCTCCCTCAAGGTTGACAACGCGCGCATCAGCGCCAACTCGATCGAGCCGCGCGCCACGATCGGCCAATATCATCCCGACAGCGACAGCTATACGCTCCACAGCACGACGCAGAATCCGCACGGTACCCGTTCGCAGCTCGCCGGCTACGTGCTGAAAATTCCCGAGACCAAGCTGCGCGTCATCTCGCCCGACGTCGGCGGCGGCTTCGGCATGAAGACCGGCGGCTACCCTGAGGACGGGTTGGTGCTGTGGGCCTCGCGCCGCTGCAGCGGCCGGCCGGTCAAATGGACCGCGACCCGCTCGGAGGCGCTAATGGGCGATACCCATGGCCGCGACCAGGTCGTGACCGGAGAGCTGGCGCTCGACGCGCACGGCAAGATTCTAGGCCTGCGCGTCGACGCGCTGCATGCCATGGGCTCGCACGTCGTTGGCGCCTCGTTCGTGGTGCCGTATTTCGCCGTGCGGCTTGCCCCAGGCGTCTACGATGTTCCGGCATGCTTCGGCCGCGCCCGCGCGGTGTTCACCAACACCGCGCCGCTGCATCCCTATCGCGGCGCCGGACGGCCGGAAGCGACCTATCTCATCGAGCGACTGCTCGACCATGCCGCACCCATGATCGGCATCGACCCGGTCGAGATCAGGCGGCGCAATTTCATCGCCGCCGCCGCCATGCCGCACAAAACACAGACCGGGACCACCTACGACAGCGGCGATTTCGCCCATGTGCTGGATGAATGCCTCAAGCTCGCCGACTGGGACGGCTTCGCCGAGCGGGCGGCGGTATCGAAGCGCGGCGGCAAGCTGCGTGGCCGCGGCCTCGCCTACTTCCTCGAAGAGGCGGCGGCGTTCAACGAGCGCATGGTGCTGCGCTTCGACCCGAGCGGCGCGCTGACCATCATCGCCGGCACCCACTCGCACGGCCAGGGCCACCACACCGTTTACGCGCAGATGGTGAGCGACTGGCTCGGCGTGCCGTTCGAGGCGATCCGCTTCGTTCAGGGCGACACCGACGAAGTGCCGTTCGGCCGCGGCACCTATGGCTCGCGCAGCATGCATGTCGGCGGCAACGCGCTCAGGCGCGCCGCCGACGCCATCATCGAGAAGGCAAAGCCGATGGCGGCGATGATGCTGGAGGCGGCGGCCGGCGACCTCGAATTCAAGGATGGTCGTTTTCGCATCGTCGGCACCGACCGGGCGCTGCCGCTGACCAACGTCGCCAAGGCGTTCTACCGTCCGGTGATGCTGCCGCCCCAGTTCGACGTCGGGCTCGAAGCCTCGGGCACGTTCGCGGCCGAGCCGCCGAACTATCCCAATGGCTGCCACGTCTGCGAGGTCGAGATCGACCCCGA
>JASHXX010000403.1 GCA_030043335.1 Xanthobacteraceae bacterium | reverse complement strand
TTCATCTGCGGCTTCGCGCTCGGCGAAATGCTGCCGGATTCGATCCTGCCCAACCCCGATGCGCGCCTCTCACCGCGCTGTTTCTGGCGACCGCGCTGTCGATCTCCTCGATCAAGATCGTGGCCGTCGTGGTGCGGGAGATGAATTTCATGCGCCGCGACGTCGGGCAGATCATCGTCGCTTCCGCCATCCTCGAGGACACCAGCGGCTGGATCATCATCGCCATCTCGTTCGGCATCGCCTCGTCCGGCACCGTCGATGTCCGCTCGGTCAGCTTTGCCATTCTCGGCACGCTCATTTTCCTGGCGATCAGCCTTACCGTCGGCCGGCGCGTCGTGTTCGCGCTCATCCGCTGGGCCAACGACAACTTCGTCAGCGAATTTCCGGTCATCACCGTCATCCTCTTGATCATGATCGCGATGGCGCTCATGAGCTACCTTATCGGGGTGCAGACCGCGCTCGGCGCTTTCGTCGCTGGAATTCTGATCGGCGAATCGCCGATCCTCACCCGGCACATCGCTGAGCAGCTGCGGGGGTTGATTGCGGCTCTGTTCATGCCGGTGTTCTTCGGCCTGTCGGGCCTCAGCGCCGATCTGACGATCCTGAAAGATCCGCAGCTCCTGTTGCTCGGTGTCGGGCTCATCGCCATCGCGAGCTTAGGCAAGTTCTCCGGCGCCTTCGTCGGCGGCAAGCTCGGCGGACTGACCGGCCGCGAATCGCTGGCGCTCGCCGCGGCGATGAACGCGCGCGGCTCGACTGAGGTGATCGTTGCCTCGATCGGCCTCTCCATGGGCGTTTTCAGCCAAAATCTGTTCACGTTGATCGTGGCGATGGCGGTGATCACCACGCTGGCGATGCCGCCGACGCTGCGCTGGGCGCTGCGCCGGCTGCCGCTGCGCCGGGCCGAACGGCAGCGGCTCGAGCGCGAGGAGCTCGATGCCCGCGGCTTCGTGCCCAATCTCGAGCGTCTGCTGCTCGCGGTCGACGGCGGCGCAAACGGCGCGTTCGCCTCGCGTCTTGCCGGCGTCATCGCCGGCTGGGGTGACAAGCCGACCACGATCATCGAGCTCGGCTCGAAGCAGTGGCCGGACCAGGCCGAGCACGGCGCGAACGACGAATCGAAGACGCAGGTACTGACCGCCGCCGCCCACGCGGCGCCGGCGACACCTCCCGAGGAGGAAACCCGCGGCAGCGGCGAGGTTGCGACGCGAACGAAAAAGGCCACCAGCGCCAAGGCGATCGCAGACGAGGCGCAGAAGGGCTACGACCTCCTGATCGTCGGCATCGACGCGACGCGGGCACCGAGCGGCGGCTTCAGCACCGAGATCACGCGCGTCGTCGACGGCTTTGACGGGCCGCTCGCCGTCGCCATCGCCGGCGGCGGGCTTGTCGACGGCAGCGAGCCGATCGGCCGCATCCTCGTCCCGGTCAACGGCACCGACGTATCGCGCCGCGCCGCCGAGGTCGCGTTCGCGCTGGCGAGATCCGGCGGATCGCGGGTCGGCGCGCTCTATGTCGCCAGCGGCCGGGCCCGCGCGATGCGGCGCAGCGAAGAAGCGGTGCTCAAGGACATCGTCGAGCTCGCCGACCGTTACGATGCCAGGGTACGGACCGCGCTGCGCGTCAATGTCGCCGCCGCCGACGCCATTCTCAAGGAGGCGACGCGCGGCAGCTACGATCTCATCGTGCTCGGCGTCGCTCGGCGCGCCGGCGAGACGCTGTTCTTCGGCAACACCGCCGCCGCGGTGCTCGAGCGCTGCGATACCGCGATTCTGTTCGTGGCGAGCTGAGCCCCGTAGGTGAGAGCGAAGCGACATCCGAGATCAGACTTGTGGCAGGGTCCCGCACGCCGCCTATCCCGATGCGGGCTGGTTGCTGCGCGGCGCCAGCGCCATTGCCGGTGCGGGAAAGCAGTCCAGGGCGGGCGTGAAGTCCGGATTGTTTCGTCGCTTCGTGCAATCGCGTATAAGCCAAAGCGAGCCAAAGCGGAACTAAACACGTGGATCAGCCGCCGACCGGCAACACCATCGACGAGAGCGAGGTGGCGCAGTTCTCGCGCCTCGGCCGCCAATGGTGGGACCCGCATGGACCAATGGCGGCGCTGCACAAGCTCAATCCGGTGCGCCTCGGCTATATCCGCGACCGCCTCACGGTGCGGTTCGACCGCGATCCGAAGCGGCGCGACAGCCTCTCGGGGCTGCGCGTGCTGGACATCGGCTGCGGCGGCGGCATCCTCTGCGAGCCGCTGGCGCGGCTCGGCGCGTCTGTCGTCGGCGTCGATCCCTCGCCGAGCAACATCGCGGTCGCGAGCGAGCACGCCAGCCAATCCGGCCTTGCCATCGATTACCGCGGCAGCAGCGCCGAGGCGCTGGCGCAAGCCGGCGAGCTTTTCGATGCCGTGCTCGCCATGGAGGTGGTCGAGCACGTCACCGATGTCGGCCTGTTCATCGCGACGGCGGCGGCGCTGGCGAAGCCGGGCGGGCTCCTCATCGTCGCTACGCTCAACCGCACGATCAAAAGCTTTGCGTTGGCGATCGTCGGCGCCGAATATGTCTTGCGCTGGCTGCCGCGCGGCACCCATCAGTGGGACAAGTTCGTAACGCCGAACGAGCTTGAGATCGCGCTCGCGCAGAGCGGCGCACGCGTCATCGACGAGACCGGGGTGATCTACAATTTGCTCGCCGACCGCTGGCAACTCTCCGCCGACATGGACGTGAACTACATGGTGGCCGCGGAGAAGGCGGCGTGACGCTCACGCCCTGGCTCTGGGCCGTCTTCACCGTCATCGCCGCCTTCGCGCAGACCCTGCGCAACGCGATGCAGCGCGAGCTGACCGGCGGCCTCGGCACCGTCGGCGCGACCCATGTGCGGTTTCTGTTCGGCTTTCCGTTCGCGCTCGTCTTCCTCGCCGCGGTGCTCGTTGCGACCGCTACTTCGTCGCCGTGGCCGGGGCTCGCCTTCTGGCCCTGGGTGATCGGTGGAGCCTTTGCGCAGATCGCCGCCACCGCGCTGATGCTGGCCGCGATGAGCGAGCGATCGTTCGTCGTCACCATCGCCTACATAAAGACCGAACCGATTCAGGTCGCGATCTTCGGCCTGATCTTCCTCGGCGATGCGGTGACTTGGCCGATGCTGACGGCAATCGTCCTGGCGACGGCCGGCGTGGTGATCATGTCGGTAAAGGGGCTGCCGCTCCGGCCGCGCAAGGCAGGGAGCGAGGGCTCGGGCCCCGGCGGCATCAGGCCGACGCTTTGGGGCCTTGCCGCCGCCGGCATGTTCGCGCTCTCGGCGGTCGGCTTTCGCGGCGCCATTCTGCAACTCAATATGGCGAACTACGTGGCGGCCGCGACCTTCACCCTGACGGTCGCCCTCGCCATGCAGGCCGCATCGTTGTCGCTCTATCTGCTTCTGCGCAGCCCCTCGGTGCTGTGGGCCATTGTCTACGCCTGGCGGCCCTCGCTCATCGCCGGCTTCCTCGGAGCATTCGCTTCGCAGTTCTGGTTCCTTGCCATCGCGCTCGCCAGCGCCGCGAGCGTGCGCACCCTCGCCTTGATCGAGGTGCTGTTCGCCCAAATCATCGCGCGGTTCGCTTTCGGCCAGCGCACGACGGCGCGTGAAGCGCTCGGCATGGTGCTCGTCGTCGCCGGCGTCGCGCTGCTGATCTCGGCGCATTGATGGCCGTGACCTGAATCGTCCGGCATTGCTGCTATCGCAGAAAAGAGAAAAATATCGCCCAACGCGTCATGATGGAACCGACATCGGGCGCCTAGCTTTATAACTGCGGGCTGCGAGCCGCCATGCATGATGGCCGGCACTTGCCCGCCCGATCCACAAAAACGCTGGAGGCAGGTATGGCAACCACGATCAATGTCAACGGCGTCGACCGCACGGTCGACGTTGACGGCGACACCCCGCTGCTTTGGGTGTTGCGCGACTTGCTGGGCATGACCGGCACCAAGTTCGGCTGCGGCGCCGCGCTGTGCGGCGCCTGCACCGTGCATATCGACGGCGTCGCCACCCGGTCCTGCATCATCGCCATCGACAGCGTCGGCACTTCCGCGGTCACCACGATCGAGGCGATCGGCGCGACCGCTGCGGGCGCGCGGATCCAGAAGGCCTGGCTTGATCGCGAAGTCGTGCAGTGCGGCTACTGCCAGTCCGGCCAGATCATGTCGGCTTCCGCCCTGCTCGCCAAGAACCCGCATCCGACCGACGCCGATATCAACGACGCAATGTCGGGCAACATCTGCCGCTGCGGCACCTATGTCCGCATTCGCGAAGCGATCAAAGACGCCGCGCAATCGAACCGACAGGGAGCCTTGCAATGATCCTCGATCACAACAGCTCCCGAGCCGGCTCGGGTCGATCGCAGCCGGCGAACGATCTTTCCCGGCGCAACTTCCTCCAGGTTGGCGCGGCCACCGGAGGAGGCCTGTTGCTGAGCCTGCGCCTGCCGGTTCTGGGCGGTGAGGCGCAAGCGGCCGACGGCAGCGACTTCTCGCCCAACGCCTTCGTGCGCGTCGACCGCGACGGGCAGATCGTCCTCACCATGCCCTATGTGGAGATGGGTCAAGGCACCTATACGGCGATTCCAATGCTGATTGCCGAGGAGCTCGAGGTGGACCTGAAGCAAATCCGGCTCGAACATGCACCGCCGAACGAAAAGCTCTATGCCAACCCGATGCTGGGCGTGCAGGCAACCGGCAACTCGAACGCGATGCGCGGCGGCTGGCAGCCGATGCGCCAGGCCGGCGCAACCGCGAGGATCATGCTGGTCGCGGCCGCAGCGAAGCGTTGGAACGTCGATCCGGCGTCCTGCCGCGCACAAAACGGCGAAGTGCTCCACCCTCCGACTGGAAGGCGCGTCAAATACGCCGAGCTTGCCGCCGATGCCGCCGGCATTCCGGTCCCCGACAAGGTCGTGCTCAAGCGGCCCGAGGACTTCAGGCTGATCGGCACACCGGCCAAGCGCCTCGACGCGCCGGCGAAGGTCAACGGCACCGCGGTTTACGGCATCGACGCCCGGCCGGCGGGCGCGAAGATCGCGACACTCGCGCAATCGCCTGTGTTCGGCGGCCGGGTGAAGAGCGTGGACGACAAGGCGGCAAGGGCCGTCAAAGGCGTGCGCCAGATCGTGCGGCTCGACGACGCCGTCGCCGTCGTTGCCGATCACATGGGAGCGGCGAAGAAGGGACTCGCGGCGCTGGTGATCGAATGGGACGAGGGGCCGCACGCCAAGCTCGGCACCGCCGACATCGCCGCCGAACTCGAACAGGCCACGCTCAAGACCGGGGCCGTCGCGCAGAACATCGGCGACGTCGACAAGGCCATGGCAGGCGCCGCCACGAAGATCGAGGCGACTTACGAGGTGCCGTTCCTCGCGCATGCGACCATGGAGCCGATGAACTGCACGGCCCATGTGCACAAGGACGGCTGCGAAATCTGGCTCGGCAGTCAGGCGATGGCGCGCATCCAGGCAGCGGCGGCCAAGACCGCCGGCCTGCCGTTGGACAGAGTGGTGGTGCACAACCACCTGATCGGCGGCGGCTTTGGCCGGCGGCTTGAGGCCGATGGTGTGATCCGCGCCGTCGAGATCGCCAAGCAGGTCGAGGGTCCGGTGAAAGTCGTGTGGACGCGCGAGGAGGACATCCAGCACGATATCTATCGGCCGTATTGGTTCGATCGGTTCGCGGCCGGTCTCGACGAGAAGGGGATGCCGATCGCCTGGAACCATCGCTTTGCCGGCTCCTCCGTGATTGCGCGATGGCTCCCGCCGGGGTTCAAGAATGGTCTCGACCCGGACTCCACCGAAGGCGCGATCGATCTGGTCTACGCGCTGCCGAACTTCCATGTCGAATTTGTGCGGGTCGAGCCGCCGGGCATTCCGACTGCGTTCTGGCGCAGCGTCGGGCCGTCGCACAACGTCTTCGTGGTCGAAAGCTTCATCGACGAGTTGGCGGCAGCGGCGCGGCAGGATCCGGTCGCCTACCGGAGCGCGCTGCTTGATCATAACCCCCGCGCCAAGGCGGTTCTCGCGCTTGCCGCGGAGAAGGGCGGCTGGGCAAAAAAATTGCCGAAAGGCAGCGGTCGCGGTGCTTCGCTGCAGTTCGTCTTCGGCAGCTATGAGGCGCACGTTGTCGAGGTCGAGGTCTCGAAGGATGGCGACGTCCGGGTCCGCCGCGTCGTGTGCGCCGTGGACTGCGGCACCGTGGTCAATCCCGACACGGTGCAGGCGCAGATTCAGAGCGGGATCATGTTCGGCGCGACGGCGGCGCTCTATGGCAAGATCACGCTCGAGAACGGGCGCGTGCAGCAATCAAACTTCGATACCTATCAGGTGCTGCGCATCAACGAGGCGCCGGCCATCGAGGTCCACATCGTCAAGAGCTCGGAGCCGCCAGGCGGAATGGGCGAGACCGGAACATCGGCGATTGTGCCGGCCATTGCCAACGCGATCTTCGCCGCGACCGGCAAGCGCCTGCGCAAGATGCCGGTCGCTGGCTCGCAATTGAAGTCAGGATAGGCGCAAGCAAGCGTCCTCCTCCCTCGCCAAAGCGGGGGAGGAGAGACCAGTCAGTTGAACTCGTCCGGCAGGGCGGGCAGCGGATGAAATTCGATGCCCTCCTCGTGCAGTTCCCTCGCCTCGTCCGGCGAGGCTTCGCCATAGATCGAGCGCTGTTCGGCTTCGCCGTAATGGATCTTGCGCGCCTGCTCGGGAAAGCGCGTGCCAACATAGTCGGCGTTCCTGGTGATCGCCTCGCGCAGTTCCTTGAGCTTCTTGCGCAGCTCGCGCTCGTGCGGCGCCATGATCGCGAGCGGCGGCTTTACCGGCGCCGCCGCCGGAGCCGGCGCCGGGAGCGGCGGTGGCAGCGCCGCCGGCACGCTCGCCGGCTCGACGGCGTCGGCGCGGGAAAGGCGCGGCGCCATGATCGCCTTCTCTACCTTGGCCGAGCCGCAGATCGGGCACGTCACCAGATTGCGCTTCGCCTGCTTGTCGTAGGCCGTGGAATTCTGGAACCAGCTGTCGAAGGCGTGGCCATGCTCGCAATGAAGCGCGTAGCGGATCATGGCGAGCCCCGCACCGCATGCAGATGCGCGGGCTCCGCCATCGGCTCGATGATCTCGAAGCGCCGGCCATGGTGCAGCGAGGGAATCCGCGAGCGTGCCGCCGCGACCTCGGCGGGATCGATTTCGGCAAGGATGATGCCCGGTTCGCCGGAACCCTCGGCTAGGATCTTGCCCCACGGATCGACAACGAGCGAATGGCCGAAGGTCTCGCGGCCGCTCTCGTGCTTGCCGCCTTGGGCAGCGGCGAACACGAAGCAGCCATTCTCGATCGCTCGGGCGCGCAACAGGACGTGCCAGTGCGCCTCGCCAGTCGGCCTGGTGAAGGCGGAGGGAATCGAGAAGAACGAGGCACCCGATTCGGCAAGCGCGCGGTAGAGGGCCGGGAAGCGCAGATCGTAGCAGATGGTGACGCCGAGCCGGCCCCAGGGCAGGTCGGCGACCACGGCGAGCTCGCCCGGCCGATAGCTCCGCGATTCGCGGTAGCTTTCACCGCCGGCGAGATCGACGTCGAACATGTGGATCTTGTCGTAGCGGGCGGCGACCTCGCCGCTGCGGTCGATCAGGAACGAGCGGTTCGCCGCCTTGTCCGGCGAGGCCTTGACCGCGAGCGAGCCGATATGGACGTAGATCCCGTGCCGGCGCGCCGCCTCGCGCAGCGCCGCGAGCGTCGGATCGCGCTCCTCATCGACGATCGCCGCCATCAGGCGCTCGCGCTTGGCTTCGATGATGTTGGTCATTTCCGGGGTGAGCACGTAGTCGGCGCCAGCGCTTTTGGCTTCGGCGATCGCCGCCAGCGCCGCCGCGAGATTGGCGGAAGGCGCCGTCCCCGACCGCATCTGCAACAGAGCGACTTTGAACGCCGAGCCGGCCGCGCTCATGCCGGCCGTCCCTCGCCCGAGCCGAGCAGCCGGTCGAGCTTGCCGCCTTTCTCGAGCGCGTAGAGTTCGTCGCAGCCGCCGATGTGGGTCGCGCCGATGAAGATCTGCGGCACCGTAGCGCGTCCGTTGGCGCGCGCGGCCATCTCTTCCCGCATCTGCCGATCCGCGGTGACGTCAATCTCGCGGAAATCCACACCTTTGCGCGTGAGCAGCTCCTTGGCCCAGTGGCAATAAGGGCAGTATTTCTGGGTGTAGATTTCGACGGAAGTCATAACGATGCGTTAA
>JASHXX010000402.1 GCA_030043335.1 Xanthobacteraceae bacterium | reverse complement strand
ACAGGGCGAAGCAGATCACCGTCACGCCACGGGTATTGACGCCGGCGAGATAAGCCGCGGCCTCCTTGTTGCCGATGGCGTAGATGTAGCGTCCTAGCGCCATGCGCTGAAGAATGACGACGACGAGAAGCGATACCGCGAGCCAGACGAACAGCGCATTGGGAATACCGAAGCTGTGTGGTGGTCAACTTGCACTCGTCCTATCAGTTGACGAAGAACCTCGAGATATTCGGTCTGGTGCGAAACCTGTTCGACCAGCACTACTACGTCTACGGCACGTTCTTCGATGTCGGTGAAGTCCCCTATTTGAACCTGACCGACCCGCGAACTTTCGTTCCCGGCATTCCATTCGCCGCCTATGACGCTTCCCGACACCGGGCACGCATTTGCGGCTGAGCCCTCCGCCCCCATACTCATCAAGACGCCAGCGCCAGCCAGTTGGAGTTGGACCGGGCGGGCGTCAACTACAAATTCGGCGGGTAACCTCTTCGTCGCCGGCGGCCGAGCGCTCGCCGTCACGCTGGACGCCATTCTTCACACGTGAAGTAATCCGTGGCATGATCAGCGGGATCAGGTTGGCGGGCATGCTGTCGCACAGCTGCCGGTCGGCGGCCGACCACGTGCGAATGGAGCTTCACCTTTGTCCAGCAATCAAGTCACGGTCGATGAGCGGGACGGTATTGCGACCGTCACCATGAACCGGCCGCCGGCGAACGCCATCGACCTCGCGTTCATCGAGGAACTTGACCGCGCTCTGATCGCGGTTGGCGAGAACGCAGCGACGCGCGCCATGGTCCTGACCGGCCACGGCGTGATGTTTTCCGCCGGGCTCGATCTCAAGGAGGTCCCGCGCTACGAGCGCGCGCAGCAGAACCTCATGCTCGCCCGGTTGAACGAGCTGATCCGCCGGCTCTACGCCATGCCGATTCCGACCGTCGCCGCGGTCAACGGCCACGCGATCGCCGGCGGGCTCATTTTGATGCTCGCCTGTGACTGGCGAGTCGCGGTTGAGAGCGGAGCGCTGTTCGGCCTCACTGAAATCCGCGCCGGCGTGCCCTATCCCGCGGCCGCCAAAGCCGTGGTGCAGGCGGAGCTTCATCCCGCTGCGGCGCGCGAGCTTGTCCTCGCCGGCAAGAATCACGGCGCGGCGCGCGCGCTGGCGCTCGGCATTGTCGACGAGCTGCAGCTCACGGCTGCGGTCCTTGAGCGAAGCGGGGCCAAAGCCCGCGAATTGGCAATGGCGCCGACCGAAGGCTACGGGCGGATCAAGCGTCAGCTGCGCGGCCCGGCGCTCGCGGAAATGGCGGAAGCGATCGCGGCCGGCGATCCGCTACGTGACAATTGGCTGTTCGCCGAGACGCAAGCTGCCGCGGCGCGCGTGCTCCGCGAAGGCTAAGCGGCAGCGCTGCGAACGCCGGCAAGCTCCAGGCTCAGCCGCTTCAGGCGCGCCCGCGCTTCGACATCATAAGCCTGTGCGTCCGCCCGCGCCTCCTGCTGACCGTTGAAGAAAAGCCCGCTGCGTCCGGCAACGGCCGCGCCGGTCGCCAGATTCAGAATCGCGTCGGCGCCCTGCTCGACGGTGCTCAGCGGCGTGACGCCGGCGCGGCACACCATGGTCGTGTTCATGTAGGTCGCCGGATGCAAGGCATTGACGGTGATGCCGGTACCTTTGAGCTCGTCGGCGTGGTCGATGGTGAACATGATCTGCGCCAGCTTGCTCTGGCAGTAGGCGCACGAGCCGCTGTAGCCATGCGTCAACATCACGTCGGTAAAGTCGATCGCCTGCTGCCCGAGCGAGGAAACATTGACGATGCGGGCGGGCTTGCTCTTCCTCAGCAGCGGCAACAACAGATAGGTGAGTAGAAACCCGGCGAGATAATTCACCGCGAAGCGCAATTCGTAGCCGTCGGCGCTCATCTCCCGCGTGCCCTTCGGCCCGGCGCTGCCGATGCCGGCGTTGTTGACGAGAAGGTCGAGCCGATCGGTGGTCTTGGCCACCGCCTCGGCGAGGCGCCGCACCTCGGCGAGCGCGGCGAAATCCGCGGCGAGGAATTCCGCGGTGCCGCCCCCAGCCTTGATCTCTGCGACCAGGCTTTCGCCACGCTCGCGATTGCGGCCGTGGATAAGAACGCGCATGCCGTCCCGCGCCAGACGGTTTGCCACCACGCGACCGACGCCGTCGGTCGAGCCGGTGACCAGCGCGGTTTTGATGATTCGTTCCGGCATTGTCATACCTCGTCTGCGTAACAGCTAAGCTCGAACCACGCGGCTGCGCGCGCAAGGCGCAGATGCCGGCGACTTGCTGCGCGACTGGAAAGACCCGCAAATTTTGCAAGTGGTGCCCAGGAGAGGATTCGCATAGAGGCGACGATTCAATCGCTTGCTCAAGGTGAGGGGCAAAATCGGTCCATTGCGCCGCAATGTATATTACGCGCGCTCCCCCCACCAGCTCGCCCGCCGGGTCGGGACCGTCGTCGGATAAGGCGCCGACGCCGAGTGCGGGGCCATCGCCGTTCGGTCGGACATCTGGTAGAGTCCCTGCATTAGCGTGATGCGATTCGCATTTCAGGAAAGGGATTGCCATGATGCGGTTCACACACTGCCCTCGATGTAGAAAACTCATTGGGCCGGCGCCTGCCTATGCGCCACGGCCGCTGTCGTGGTGGAGCAATGCGTTCCCCCGTCCGCGACTCAGCTATTCATCGCGCCGGACATACACGGCCACGAACGGGAGCCGGCGGCCCCTGACCGGCCTGTAATGGCAACTCGCGTGATATCGACCAGCAGTCTAACGACTGCGTCGTTCGGCCTCGCCTTTCGCACACCAGGCTGGCCGCCGGCGTCGACTTGATCGCCTATAGCTTGGCCATTATCGAGTGACGGCGCCGACGCCGATCCCCTCGCTCCACTGCCGCGTGGTATATTCACCACCAGACAGGCGGCCCAGTGTGACGAACCACCATGATCGAGAAATGGCCAGCCCCAAGTGACTCGCCGCGGTGTTAGCTGCACCTATTCCCTTTTTTGTAGTGGTGGCGATTGTCGCTTTCGCAGCATGGAAGGCGTGGCAGTGGCGCTTCAAAGCCGACGCCCACCTGGCCGCCGCCATGGCGACGACGACGCCGAGCTGATGGCGGTCGAAAAATCAGGGCGAAATCATGTCAAATTATGGACTATCCCCGTTCTTTCGTGTATGTGGGAGTCATGGGGATGGGGATCGAACATGGAACCACAGCCGTCGAAGGATGAACGGCGCGAGATCGCGCGCCGGCTTTTCAAGGCATTGTGTGAACGGTTCCCGGACCGATACATCGTTCTGATCGAATCTTGCGACCGTTCGAGAAGTCGAGCGCCTCAGCCAACGACAGTATCCGTGGACGCGCAGGCACCGACGGCCGCCTAGTGCCCGGAGAAGTGAAGGACAGATCGACCGATCTCTTGGAGGGCATGCACGTATCGGCCGTCCAAGAAATACAGATCGAAGGCCGCCATAGCGACCAAAGCTATCGCTACTCTGCGGAACATTGCTGAGAGGATTGCAGTGAAATCGATTGAGAAAACCTAAATAAGCTGCCGAGGTCTTTAGAACTGTTTTCTTCAACTCAGCATGTCGCTCGTGCCGAAGTTGCTTGACCCGACTTTATAGGACGCGCCATCGGCCTGCTATGTCCAAATCGGCACCAGTTCATTTCAAGTGCCCCAATTGCGACGCGCTTTATCATCTCGTCAAAGTCGAAGCGGGGGCGGAAAGCCGTGACCGTTGGGTCACTTGCCGCGCTTGCGGTGGCCCGCTTCCTGCCCGCGAGGGCCCATTCATCTTCAAATACTTTCTATTGCGGAAGGCGGGTCGCCGACAGAAAAGTGCGCGCCAGCCTGATGCCCGAACTTAATCCGTGCTTCCCACAAGCCAATTTAACAATCTAGCCCACCTCGCAGCGGAAGACATCCCCTCGGCTATAGTGTTTTAACCGGATCTCGCTCGGCCAATTCTCGCTTGCGCGGTTCAAGGAGAAACCCCTTGGGGGTCGGCCGTGGAGTACAAGCACTTTATCGTGAAAGCATTTCAACAAAGGCCCGGCAAGTGGCGGGCGAGAGTAAAGCGATGCGACGGGAGGCCCCTGATGGTCGTAGGCAGAGTGAAAATAGAAGAATTTGTTACAGGCCAGGATTCGTCAGCGCCTCAGGATGCCCTGCGACGCGCCATCGACGCTATTGACGCTGGTGCCTTCTCACGTTGCCGATGAAGTGAGCGATCTTGGGCCAGCCCCGGTGGCGTGTTCGCCGACCGGCTGGCTGATGTGGCGACACTAATCCGCGTGGTCTGGACCTGGCCACAGGTCCGCTTTCAGGGCGAAGCGGTCATGGATAGGCTTCGGCTGCTATGCTGCTAGAATCCGGTAAAACTGCGAGTCTAACGGGAGGAAAACATGGATATGCCGCGTCGTCTTGGGGCCGAGTTCTTCGGCACATTTTGGCTGACATTCGCCGGTTGCGGCAGTGCGGTGCTGGCCGCAGGCTTTCCGTCTCTGGGCATCGGTTTCTTGGGGGTCGGCTTTGCCTTCGGATTGACCGTACTGACTATGGCATACGCGGTCGGCCACATTTCTGGTGGGCATTTTAATTGCGCGGTCACAGTCGGGCTCTGGGCCGGCCGCCGCTTCAAGGGCGCTGACGTTATTCCTTACATCCTCGCCCAGGTCGTAGGCGGCATTGCGGCGGCTGCGGTTCTCTACCTCGTCGCTTCGGGCAAACCGGATTGGGTTCCCGGCGGCTTCGCGTCCAACGGCTTTGGCGATCTCAGCCCCGGCAAGTACAGTCTGACATCCTGCTTCGTGATCGAAGTCCTCGCGACCTTCTTTTTCTTATACGTCATCATTGGCACCACTTCGAAAGGGGCAGCAGTCGGATTTGCCGGGATACCCATCGGGCTTTGCCTAACGCTCATTCACCTCTTCCTGATCCCGGTCACCAACGCTTCGGTCAACCCGGCGCGAAGCACCGGCCCGGCGCTGTTCGCTGGCGGAGCCTACATCGCGCAGCTCTGGCTGTTCTGGCTCGCGCCCATCCTCGGCGCGGTGATTGCCGGCCTGATCAGCCGCTGGCAGCATGAAGCGCCAGACGTGTCGGCATGAGCGAAGACGATGCCGTCCTGCTGCCAGTAACTAAGAAACCGCGCATCCCCGCATGCAATTTTCGGATGAGCGCATGAGTCTGTAAGTGGTGGGTTGCGTCATTATCGCGGCGACGCAGCAATCAGTCGGAGCGAAGCGGAGATTCAGCGAGCGGCGCTTACCGAACCGGATTATGAGTTCGCGGCCCTGCAACCAGAATTGAGGAGTTGGCGGCGCTCAACTGCTTCGAAACGCCGCTCTGACTTCTTGTCAAAAACTTCCGCCTGTATTCGGCCCTTTCATGAGGCTACGCAGCCTTTGCGTAGACGAGGTCGAAGCGATCGGCGTTCATCACCTTGTCCCAGGCCCCAACGAAGTCTTTCACGAACTTCTCCTTGGAGTCCGTACACGCATAGACTTCTGCAAACGCCCGCAACTGGGAATGCGAACCGAAGATCAAGTCGACGCGGGTGCCGGTCCACTTGA
>JASHXX010000401.1 GCA_030043335.1 Xanthobacteraceae bacterium | reverse complement strand
CGCTGCTCGGCCTCGCGGATCTCAAGCTGAATGCGGTACATGGCGAGCCGCTTCTCCTCGCCGATATCGTCGTTGAGGCTCGCCATCGACGCCGGCGCCCGGTCCTCGATCTTGGCCATAAATATCCTCGGAATGCCCGGAAACCGCTTGGGCAGGCGCAACTTAGCGCCACTTGCAAAGCCGAGGCAACGCCTGGTGCGCGTCTCGGATTACACGCAATGTCGCGCTTGCTTAGGCCGCGGCAAGTTGCGTATTTGACGCGACGGAGATTTTGCCATGGCGCAAGACCATGTTCACCGTTTCTTCGGCGGCCCGCCGCTTGCGGTCATCGGGCGGCTCGTGCTGCTCTCGATCCTGGTCGGCGTCATCCTCGCCGCCGTTGGCCTCGACCCCTGGAACATCATCGAGTCGGTGCGCACACTCGTGCAGCACATCTGGAATATGGGCTTCGATGCGGTGCGTTGGCTCTGGCAGTATTTCCTGCTCGGCGCCGTGATCGTCTTGCCGATCTGGTTCCTGATGCGGCTGCTCAAGGCGCCGCGCGGCGGCTGAACGCCGGCATCCCGGGTAGCGCGCAGGGCCGAGCCCGGAATCCGTCAATGTCCGGGGCCGCGGATTGGCGCAGGAGAATCAACTTCATCAGCTCTGAGTACCCGGATTCCGGTTCGCGGCCTGCGGCGTCGCCGCTGAACGATCAATCGTCGATCGGGCGCTGACCGGAGGGCGTCGGCGCGTCGCCCTCGCCGCCCCGCATCGAATGATCGCGCGGGCCACGATGGCGGCGTCGCCGCCGATGCAGAGGGAAGCGGTCCGGCGATCCGTCATAGCCGTTCGGACCATTCGGCCCATTGGGGCTGTTCGAGCCCTGGTTCTGTTGCGGCTGCTGATGCGGCTGGCCTCCGGTGATGAACGAAGGCAGACGCTCGACGTCCTCCTCGCCCGCCGGTTGGAAGTGCTGCTGCGGGCGCGGCTGAACGTGGGGCTGATGCGCGTGTTGCGGCTGAACGTGCGGCGGTTGCTGCTCGCGTTGGTAAAACGGCTGCGGCTCGCGGGGCGCAAACGGTTCGCCGCCAAGCGAAGGCTGTTCGTTGTCGCCCTCGTCGTAACCGTCGTCGGAAACATTGCCGCGCTGTTCGCCACCCTGCTGATAATACGGCTGACTCTGGCGAAACTGCTCCTGCGCGGCCGCGATCAGGCGGAAATAGTGCTCGGCGTGCTGATAGTAGTTCTCGGCGGCAACCGGGTCTCCGGAGCTCTGCGCATCGCGGGCAAGCTGGAGATATTTCTCGGCGACATGCGATGCTGTCCCCCGAATTTTCACGTCGGGTCCGTTGGACTCGTACATGCGCGACAACGGATTCTGGTGATGGCCGCCTTTGCGGTTGCGACCTCGCATGCGCTTGTTCTGACCGTTTCTCATGGTTTTGCTGTTCCGCCGACCCCTTGATTTGCGGCGGCACGTTAGCCGCCGGTCATCTCCATTTCAAAACTCGCACGACACCACGGTTAACCCGCCGCATCGTCGTCGGGTTCATACTTCGCCGCCGCACAGGCGCAGGCATCACCGCTTGCTAGCGTGCCAATCCCGTCGCGACACAACCCTCACCGGCGGCTCCGCCGCGGTGTTGCGAACTCTCATCTTGGGCGACATTCCGTACGAATGCGCGTCGAACCGATAGGTTTCTCGGTCTTAATGTGGCGATCCCGTATGTCGTCCGATCCGGCTTTCGCAGTTCCGGCTTTCGTGTTCACCCAGCCTGCGCTGCCAACCTCTTTCGTTAAGAGGGACGCCCTCGGCGTTCACAGCGGCGCGGCACCATCTCGGGCCGATTCCGTGCGCGCAAGCTAGTCGGTTCCGGCCAATATTCCAAGTGCTTTTTTGCTGCCTTTTTGCCGGGGGCCGATGCTTTGCGCTCATACCCCATCCGTCGCCTTCTTCGCCACCAGGGCGCGCGGCACGCCGCTAAGATCGGAGCGAGGCCGGGCCCCCGCAAGCCCCGCTGCTGAAAACAACGCCGAAACCGCTTCCGCCTGCCCGGCGCCGATTTCAACGACCACGGCGGCTCCGGGCGCCAGCAATCGCGGCACCGCCGCGGCAATGGTCCGATGGCCGTCGAGCCCGTCGCTGCCGCCGTCAAGCGCCGACCGCGGATCGAAATCGCGGACCTCTGGCGCGAGCGCGGCGATATCGCCGGACCGGATATAGGGCGGATTGGCAACGATGAGGTCGAACCGTCCGCGGAGCGCCGCCGCCATGTCGCAGGCGATGAACGCCGCGCGGGTCTGCCCGAGACGCCGGGCGTTGCCGCGGGCAACCGCAAGGGCGCCGAGGCTCGTGTCGGTGCCGACGCCGAAGGCGTGGGGCAGTTCGGCGAGCAGCGCGAGAAGGAGCGCGCCGCTGCCGGTCCCGAGATCCGCGATCCGCAGCGCATCGAAGCGCGCTGCGGCTGCATCAAGCGCAGCGAGCGCCGCTTCCACCACCGTTTCAGTTTCCGGCCGCGGCACCAGCGTCGTAGCGTCGACGCGCAGCTTCAGGCTCCAGAACTCTTTCGTGCCGAGGATACGCGCGACCGGCTCGCGCGCGAGCCGGCGCCGGCCAAGCGCCGCGATCGCCTCCGCCTCGCCGCGACTAAGCACGCGAGCGCCGGCTGCGGCGAGCGCAGCGTGATCGAGCCCGAGCGCGTGAGCGACCAGAAGCCGCGCGTCGAGCTCGGGCGAATCGATGCCCGCAGCGCGGAATTGCTGCGCCAAGGCGCGTCGGGCGCCGGCGGCGGAGAGCGTATCCGCGCTGGCGCTCTGCGCCGTGACGGCGGCGAGATCAGCGGCGGCGAGATCAGGGGCCGCCGGCATCATGCGGTCTCCTCGGCCGCAAGCTGTGCCGCCTGATGCTCGGCGACCAGCGTGTCGATGATCTCGCCTAATGCCTCGCCCTCCAGAATCTGCGGCAGCTTGTAGAGCGTGAGGTTGATGCGGTGGTCGGACACGCGGCCCTGCGGGAAATTGTAGGTGCGGATGCGTTCGGAGCGGTCGCCGGTGCCGACTTGGCCGCGGCGCGCGGCGGCGCGCGCCGCATCCTGTTTCTGCCGCTCGAGGTCGTAGAGCCGTGTGCGCAGCACGGCGAGCGCCTTGGCGCGGTTTCTGTGCTGCGAGCGGTCTTCTTGCATCATTACGACGATGCCCGAGGGCATGTGGGTCACGCGCACCGCCGATTCGGTCTTGTTGACGTGCTGCCCGCCGGCACCGCTCGAACGCAGCGTGTCGATCTTGAGGTCGGTGTCGTTGATCGGAACATCGACGTCCTCCGCCTCGGGCAGCACGGCGACTGTCGCCGTCGAGGTGTGGATGCGGCCGGAGGCCTCGGTGTCCGGCACCCGCTGCACGCGGTGCACGCCGGATTCGTATTTGAGCTTGGCGAACGCACCGCGGCCGCGGATTTCCGCGACGATTTCCTTGTATCCGCCCATCGAGCCTTCGCTGGTGGTCACCATCTCGACCTTCCAGCCCAGCTTGGCAGCGTAGCGCTCGTACATGCGGAACAGATCGCCGGCGAACAGCGCCGCTTCGTCGCCGCCGGTGCCGGCGCGGATTTCGAGAATGACGTTGCGCTCGTCCATTGCGTCCTTGGGGAGAAGCGCGACGCGCAGTTGCTGTTCGAGCGCGGCGCGGCGCGCCTCGAGCTCCGGCCGTTCGGTCTCGGCGATCGAGCGCATCTCCGGGTCGGTCGACGGATCGGCGATGAGGTTGGTGAGCCCGTCGAGCTCGCGCTGTGCGGCGTGATAGGATTTCACTGCCTCGACCACCGGCGCGAGTTCGCCGAG
>JASHXX010000400.1 GCA_030043335.1 Xanthobacteraceae bacterium | reverse complement strand
GGCGGTGCGGCCCGGAAGAATTGGGTCCTGTTCTGCGCCGCCGCCGCCCAGCACCAGATACTTCACGCCGTCTACCTCGAACAACTCGGTCGTGTGAACGTGCCCGTTGAACACGACCAATTCGAGGTCCTTCGCGTATGAGGCAATGGTCTTGTGGGGATTTTGCGGCTCGGGGATCGGGCCCATGCCGGAGCGGCAGAAGGCCGGAGCGTGGAAGCTGATGAAAACCTTACGGGTGCCCGCAGCCCGGGCTTCATCCAACCACGTCTTCAACTCCTTCATCTGCGCTTCGAACTGAGGCCGATCAGCATCCCAAGATGATGGCGAGCGGTAGTCGTATTTGCCGGTCCACAGGAAAATAAAACGAGCGCCGCCGTAATCGAACTTATAGATGAGCCGTTTGTCGGAAACGCCGAACTGCTTCAGGTATGGAAAAGCCTGCAACAGGCCCTGGACGTCGGTGTCGTCCCATACTTCGTGATTGCCTACGGCGGGGAAAACACGGCCGGGCAAGCCGGCAGCCTGCATCTGCTGATCAGGGGCCGGCAATTGCTTCAGTACGTCCTCGTCCACCAGCTTCCAGTACGGGTTTTCGGAAGGCGTGGCGCCTTGATTACCCCACCAAACCATGTCTCCGGTGTTCACTATGAACTTGGCCCGGCCGCTCTGGATATCTTTCACAACCCCGCGGGCAACCCACTCGCCGCCCTGCAAACGAAACATCGTGCGACGTACGCCGGGAAGCAGCTTCACATCTTCAACGGATGCCTCCGTGACCCAGCCCTTATCGACCGTCAAAGTGCTCACTTCGCTTCGAGTCTCAAATGGTATGACGATTTGGATTAGTTCGTTGGTGGACGGATCGTAGGTGAGTCTTACGTCCCTTCTGACGACTTCCTCCGCGACTTTTTCGGGAAGAACCAGTTCGAACATTTCGACCATCAGCTTGATCGCGTCTTCCTTCTGATCCGATTTGTACGGGAGGTACATCATCGACCGCGAGTCACCATAGACGGCAAACGAAAGAGCGGAGTTGCCACCGCTGGTCTGCTGAGCGACGGCAGTCTGCGGCCGCAAGGCCGGAAGCAGAGCCAAAGACGAGAAAAGAGCGCGGCGGCTGATCATGATCGTCCTCCGGTCAGTTGTCGCTCCCGAAATGAGGGTATCAAATGGCCTGTCAGATTGTCGACGAACGACCGACGTCCGAGATGGGTCACCAGCGGACATTTCGCAAAATTCGATCGGTGTTCACAATTGCCGAACGCGGACATGAAAGCGGGCATGGCCGAGCGTGATGTGCGTGTCCGTTTAGTGCCGTTTGCGGACACAGGCATTGCAGCAAAGATTATTGGACCGGCCGGAGCTGGTTATCGGAGCGTTGCGGGCCGCGGGGCCCGTAGTCGAGGTCGGCCCCCTTGTTGCTGCTGTTCATCACCGGGGCGAGCGCGTCGTGCGGGTCCATGATGGATTCGACGAAAATCAACGTGTCGTTCGGCGCGGCGAGCGCGTCTTGCAGGTCATTGACGGTTTTGACGACGAACGATCGTGCCCGGGTGTCGCGGCGGAACACCTTCGGCAGATCGGCATAGGACCAGTTGGCGATGTCGTTGTAGGTCTCGGTCTTGCCGAGATAGCCGCGTTCGATCGTGTACCCGCCGTTGTTGATGAGAAAGATAACCGGTTTGTGGTCGTGTCGCAGAATGGTCGACAGCTCCTGCGCGGTGACCTGAAAAGAACCGTCGCCCACGAACAGAATGTGACGGCGTTCCGGCGCTGCGGTCAGGGTGCCGAGCAGGGCACCGACCGAATAGCCGATCGATCCCCAATTGACCGACCCAACGAAGGTGCATTTCGGCGGAAACTTCAGGCCGAAGAGAGCGTATGACGTGCCGTTGTCGACGAACAGGACGTCGCCCTCGCGGAGGTAGCCCTGCATCGCCTGCCAGTAGGCCGCCTGAGTGAGTTTAGCGGATGGATCGGCATGCGGGCGCGCCACCGCAGGCGCGACAGGACGCGAAGCGCGGCTGGTGGCGCGCGGGATTGCATCGATTACGCCGTTGAGGACTTCCTTGAGCGTCACCGCTTGATAGTTGTCATCGCCGACGTCCACGGAGTGGCCGCGGGCGTGGATCGTGTTGGCGGGCAGCGAGGCCGAGAAGTCGCCCGTGGTCACCTCGAGCGGCCGGTAACCGATGGCGAGCAGGCAATCGCTGGTCTCGATCGCCTCGCGCACATGCGGTTCGCTTGGCTTGCCGATGTAGATGCCGAGATAATGCGGGAACGGCTCGTCGATCACCGATTTGGCCGTGTTGATCACTGCTATTGGAATCTGCATCTTCTCGGCCAGTTGCATGAGTTCAGGCGCAACGCCGAACCGGTCCGCGTCCGAATCCACAAGGATCGCCGGCGACTTGGCGGCGGACAGTCGCCTCACGATCGCGGCGATGCACGAACGCAGCCGTTCCGGGTCGCTTGGCGCGTCGGCAAGCGTCAGTGGATCCGCCGGAACCTCGATGTCCAGGTAGGCAATGTCGGACGGCAGCTCCATGTACACCGGTCGTTTCTCCCGCCAGGCGGTGAGGATCAGCCTGTCGATCTCGACAGCCGCGTTGCGCGGGGTGAGCCTGGCGTGCGCGGCAGTTACGTGCGCGTAGGCGTCGAGGAAATGGTCATAGCTGCCATCGGCCATCGTGTGGTGCATCCCCAGGCCGCGTTCGACGGACCGGAGCGGAATCGATCCGGCGATGCAGATGACCGGGACGTGCTCGCTATAGGAGCCGCCTACACCGTTGATCGCGCTGAGCGCGCCGACGCCGTTCGTCACCAGCAGCGCACCCAGGCCGTTCAACCGAGCGTAGCCATCCGCCGCATAGGACGCATTGAGCTCGCTGCACGTGCCGATCCACTTCAGCGCGCCGGTGTCCTGGAGCTGCTGCAACAGTTCGAGGTTGTAGTCGCCAGGAACGCCGAACAGGTGCCGGACGCCGGCCTCCTTGAGGCGGCAAAGCAGGAAGTCGCCGATTTTCATTCGTCGGTTGGGGCTGTTGGACATCGCTTATTCCTCCTTCGCTGCCACGACCGCCGCCAACCTTGCGGCGTCCAAAAAGGGAACCCGCCGGGCGCGCTCGAGTTCAGGGGTAGGTCGCGTAAAAAGCGAAGACGCCGGCCGCATGGCGTTCTTCTCACCAAAGATGCGTTCAAAAGTCGGCTCCGTCCATTGGCTAATTTCTGAGCACATTGGAACGGAGAACGCCGACAGCCGTTCAAGCCGCGTGAAGTCCGCCCAGTGTTCCCTGGTGCGTCGATGACCAGTGCCATGGTGTCGCCGCGGTCGATGCATTCGGCGAGCGGGCGTGCGTGGCGATGATCGGGCGGCAAACAGAAGCTCACTCAAATAAAAGGATGACCGACATGACAAACTTTCCGGTTCACACAATTGAATCCGCCCCCGAACGTTCGAGGCCGGCCTTGCGACAATTACAATCGGCTTTCGGCATGATCCCGAACATCGCCGGAGTCATGGCGACATCTCCGGTACTGATCAACAGTCTGGTCGGACTGTTCGGCAGCGTGCACGGCGGCAGCTTCACGGAAGCGCAGGTCCAGGTCGTGTTGCTCACCGACGCGGTGACCAACGCCTGCACCTGGGCCGTCGCGTTCCATACCGCGCTGGCGCTCAAAGAGGGGACCGATGCTGCGGATGTGCGGGCCATTCGTGACGGTCGTCTGCCCAAGGACAGCAAATTCGCCGCGCTGTCGGCACTGGCAAAAACGATGATCGAAAAGCGCGGGCGCCTCAACGATCAGGACGTCGATCGATTCCTCGCGGCCGGTTTCGGCAAAGATCAGCTCCTCGAAGTGATCGCCGCGGTCGCCGCGTCAACGATCACGAACTACACCGGCAGCATCACGAAGCCTGCTCTCGAGGCGCCGTTCCAGGCTCAGGCCTGGGCCGCCTGAAATCCAAGGCGCCGGCGGGCTCACCTCGCCGGCGCCTTTCTGTGAAGTCAGCTTCGGGTCAAACGGTGCCGAGCCATTCGGGCCCGGTGGGAGTGCAAAGGTCCGAGCGTTGACTGAGAGCGGAACGCATGATCACAAGCATCGGTTTCTACCTGTCGGGAGTGATCGCAGCTGCGATCATTTTTATCGGCTGCCGCTTTCTGCTGGCACCGTCAACAGCAGCCGTGGCTTACGGCGTACCGGCAGCCATCGAGTCCCATTCGCGAGCCTATCTATCCGCTAAGGGTATTCGTGACATTGCATCGGGACTGTTCGCCGCGATGCTATAGCTTACGGGTCCGCACACGCCCTTGGTTGGTTCATGCTAATCGCCACTCTCATCCCTATCGCTGACGCCATGATCGTGTTGCGCCAAGGCGGTAGCAGGACCATCGCGTTCGGCGTACATGGCAGCACGGCAGTTGCGATGCTGATTATTAGCGGATTGCTGTTAATCGATTGATCAAATTCGCGAAGAAACCGTATTCGCCGGATGTGAAGGCGGGCTATTGGCGTATAGGGGGTACGGCGCGCGCCGGACACGCGCGCCGTTCTTCTCATTGTCACACCGAACGAAGCGATTTGAACGTTGCGCGCACATCAGACACGAAGAGCGCAGACTGTTCCCAGGCCGCGAAATGCGTGCCTTTGGGATGGCTGCGGTAATAGATGAGCTTCACATACGCCTTCTCTGCCCAGCTCTTCGGCGCTTGATAAATTTCTTTAGCAAACGCGCTCACGCCCACCGGAGGCTTGACGCCTCTCGTGCCAAAGAAGCCGCCTGCCGGCAAATTATGCTTCGTGTCCCAGTAAAGACGAGCCGAAGAGATCGCGGTATTCGTCAGCCAATAGAGCGTGATGTTGTCGAGAACGTCGTCGCGGCTCAGCCCTTCAGGCTTGCCGTCGAAAACGCGGGCGATCATCTGGTAGCTGCGAATGTCATGATCGAGTATCCAGCCGGCGAGACCAACCGGCGAATCGACGATTCCGTAAAGCGTCTGCGGACGAAGCGCCATCTCGTTGGCGTAGCCCAGCCCGTTCTTATAGAAGTCATCGAGCC
>JASHXX010000399.1 GCA_030043335.1 Xanthobacteraceae bacterium | reverse complement strand
AATCTCCGTGCCGCCGCCCGATCTCGCGGAACGCATAGCCGGTGCCGTTACGCGCCACTGGAAATCGCACCGCCTCGATCAATTCATTGTCACGGAGATCGGTCGCCATCATGCCGGTGAAGAACTTTTCCGCGGCGATGCGCCGCGCGTGGTCCCGCGAGCGAACTTCGATCTCGCCGCCGAGCGCGACCAGAACGAGCGGCAGCTCTGCGCTCGGGTCGGCATGTGCAACCGAGCCGCAGACCGTGCCGCGGCTGCGCGTCTGAACATGGCCGACCCACGGCAGTGCGGCGGCGAGAAGCGGCTGCTGCGCGGCGAGGTCGGCCTGCCGTTCGAGCGCGTGCTGGCGGACCGCCGCGCCGACGCGGATTGCGCCGTCGCCGCGCTCGACCCGATTCAATTCCGCCACCCGCATGATGTCCACCAGCACGAGCGGTCGCGCCATGCGCATGTTGAGCATCGGCAGCAGCGTCTGTCCGCCGGCGAGAACGCGCGCATCCGGGCCGTCCTGGTGCAGAACCTCGAGCGCCTCTTCGATATTTTCGGCGCGCACATAGTCGAATCGCGCCGGTTTCACGAGTTCCTCGTGCGCGCCGGTTCGGGCTCGTGGGTGTGCGCGGCGAGTTTCGCCGGCGTCGCCGGCAAATCGAGCTCAACGAGCCCCAGCGCATCGGCGATCGCGTTGGCGATGCACACCGGCGTCGACATGCAATTGCCTTCGCCGACGCCCTTGGCGCCGAGCGGCGTAAACGGCGATGGCGATTCGTGATGCAGAATGACCGGCTCCGGCACTTCCATCGCGGTCGGAACAAGATAGTCGGCGAAAGTCCCGGACAAGAAGCTGCCGTCCGGTGCGTAGGCGTATTCCTCGTAGAGCGCCGCACCCAGCGCCTGGGCAAATCCGCCGCTGATCTGCCCGGCGACCATCGCCGGATGCAGGATGCGGCCGCAATCGTGCATGGTGACGTAGTGGTCAATGCGCACGGCGCCCGAGGTCGGATCGACCTCGACGCCGCAGAAATCGAAAATGAAGCCATGGCACAGCGAGCTGTTGATCTCGTCGGCTTCATTGGGCGCGGTCAGTTCCGGCGGCGTCCAGAACACGGTCTCGCGGATGGCCTGGCCGAGCTCGGCGGGGATCGTTCCTGGCGCCCAGTGCCCGGCGGCGGCAATGCGGGAGAATGGCACGGCATTGTCGGGGTTGGCGCGCGCGGCAATGCGCCCGCCGGCGAAGACGATCTCGGCTGGCGGAACGTTGAGCTGCGCCGCGGCGACGCGGGCGAGCCGCTCGCGCAGCCGCAACGCCGCGATCTGCGCGGCGCCGGCGACCGCCGGCGCGAACCGGCTGGAATAATTGCCCGAGGCGATCGACCAGCCGTCCTTCGCCGTATCCACGTCGGCAACGACGCTGATGTCCTGCGGCTTAAGTCCGAACGCGTCTGCGACCACCTGTGCCAAGACGGTGCGATGGCCTTGGCCCTGCGGCGTTGAGGCGACCTGCACCGAGACGGTGCCGATCGGATCGAGGCTGACGGTGGCGGTCGCCTGGGCGCCGTTCTTGGGGCCGGCGCGGCGGCGTTCCTCGGCCGTCAGCGCGGCGGTGATGTAGCCCATGTTGGACACGCTCGGCTCGACCACCGCCGCAAAGCCGATGCCGTAGAGTTTGCCTTGGGCGCGCGCCTCGTCGCGCCGCGCCTCGAGTGCGGCGAGCTTGCCCGCGGACACTGCGGCCTCAAGCGCCGCGGCGAAATCGCCGGAATCAAGCTGGGCGCCGGTCGCGGTCCGGTACGGCATCGCGTCGGCGGGCACGAGATTGCGGCGAATCACGTCGAGCGGATCGAGCTTGAGCTCGACCGCGATGCGCTGCATCAGCCGCTCCAGCGGGTAATAGAGCTGCGGCCCGCCGAAGCCGCGATTGAGCCCGGTCGGCGTCTTGTTGGTGAGCACGATCCGGTTGCGCACCTTGACGTGACGGATGTCGTAGGCGCCGGTCAGATTGCCGTGCATGCGGTAGAGCGTCGCCGGCTCGGGCGCGCGCAGATAGGCGCCGCAATCCTCCAGCTGATCGAAGGCAAGCGCGGCAATGCGGCCGTCGCGGCCGACCGCCGCCTCCAAGGTGGTGACCCGGTTGGTTGCCGACACCGAGGCGCAGAGATGCTCCAGGCGGTCCTCGATCCACTTCACCGGGCGCCCGGCGGCGCGCGCGGCGGCGGCGATCAACACGATATAAGGAAAGATCGCCTGCTTGACGCCGAAGCTGCCGCCGGAGTCCGGCGGCGTGCGCAGCCGCAGGCGGTTGCCGGGCACCTTGAGCGCTCGCGCCATGACCGGGTGCAGGCTGAACGGCCCCTGGAAATTGGCGAGCACGTCATAGGCGTCCGCGGCCGGATCGTACTCGGCGACGACGCCATAGGTCTCAATCGGGGTGCAGGAGTTGCGCGGGTAACGGACCGCGACACGAACACGGTGCGCCGCGGCGGCAAAGGCGCGCTCGGGATCGCCGTAACGAAAGCTGCGCTCGGCGACGATATTGCTGTTCGCGCCGGGATGGAGAACCGGCCCGTCGGACGCTGCCGCGGCGAGCGGATCGACCACCGCCGGCAGCGGCCGGTAGCGGACCTCGATGAGGTCGAGCGCGTCCTCGGCGCGGTAGCGGTCGGCGGCGACCACGACCGCGACCGGCTCGCCGACATAGCGCACGCGCTCGATCGCGATCGGCCAGCACTCGATTGCCGCCTTGACGCCGACCACGAGGCTCGACGTCAGCGCCTTGACGTCGGCGCCGGTGAGCAGCGCAACCACGCCGTCGGAGGTGAGCGCCGCCCGGCAATCGATCGCTTCGATCGCGGCATGCGCATGCGGCGATCGCAGGATCGCGGCTTCGAGCGTGCCGGGACGCACGCCGAGGTCGTCGATGAAGCGGCCACGGCCGGCGAGCAGCGCCGCGTCCTCGACGCGCGCGATCGAACGGCCTACCCAGCCGCTCGCGCTCGGCGCGATCTCAGCCGCGTTGTCGTCCCGGTTCATCGCCCCTCCCGTCAGCAATGATGACGGCAGGATCGCAGTCTGGCAGATCGGCGCGCCGCTTCAAACGTCAACCTTCAGCGCAGCGATGAACGCTTCCTGCGGGATCTCGACCTTGCCGAACTGGCGCATGCGCTTCTTGCCTTCTTTCTGCTTCTCCAGAAGCTTGCGCTTGCGCGTCACGTCGCCGCCGTAGCATTTCGCCGTCACGTCCTTCCGAAAGGCGCGCACGGTTTCCCGCGCGATGATCTTGCCGCCGATCGCCGCCTGGATCGGCACCTGGAACATGTGCGGCGGGATCAGCTCCTTCAGCTTTTCCACCATGGCGCGGCCGCGGCTGTCGGCGCGGCTGCGATGCACCAGCATCGCCAGCGCATCGACCGGGTCGCCGTTGACGAGAATCTGCATCTTGACCAGATCGGACGGTTTGTAATCGGTCAGCTGATAGTCGAACGAGGCATAGCCCTTCGACACCGATTTCAGCCGGTCATAGAAATCGAACACTACCTCGTTGAGCGGCAGGTCGTATTTCACCATCGCGCGGTTGCCGACATAAGTGAGCTCGACCTGGCTGCCGCGGCGGTCCTGGCAGAGTTTCAGAACGCTGCCGAGATATTCGTCCGGCGTCAGGATGGTGGCGCGGATCCACGGCTCCTCGATTTCCTTGATCTTCACCGGGTCAGGCATGTCGACCGGGTTGTGAATTTCGATCTCGCGGCCGTCGGTGAGCTTGATCTTGTAAATAACCGACGGCGCCGTGGCGATGAGGTTGAGGTTGAATTCGCGCTCGAGCCGCTCCTGGATGATTTCCAGATGCAGGAGGCCAAGGAAGCCGCAGCGGAAACCGAAGCCGAGCGCGGCCGAGGTTTCCATCTCGTAGGAGAAGCTTGCGTCGTTGAGGCGAAGCTTACCCATGGCGGCGCGCAGGTTCTCGAAGTCCGCGGCGTCGACCGGGAACAGCCCGCAAAACACGACCTGGATCGCTGGGCGAAAGCCGGGAAGCGGCACCTCGACCGGCTTCTTGTCGTCGGTGACGGTGTCGCCGACGCGGGTGTC
>JASHXX010000398.1 GCA_030043335.1 Xanthobacteraceae bacterium | reverse complement strand
CAGCCGCGCGCGGCCTCGCCGTGGCGGGAACGCTCGCTCTCCCATTCAAGCGCCTGCGAGCCGCCGGCCGACATCATCAGCTCGTGCCGGCGTTTGTTCAGTTCGGCGCCGTAATATTTGAGCATCGAAGAAATCGCCGGGCTCGCCTGCTTGGCCTTCAACTGGTCGCCGGTTCGTTCGAGCGCGAGCTGGAACGCGATGGCGTCGATCTCAAAGCGGGCGATGTCGGCGCGCAGGCAAGTGTCGGCGAGAATGCCGGCTTCGGTTCCGAGCGAGTCGGCGGCGATCTGGCCCAGCGGACGCCCGCCCGGCAGCCCGATGGCGCTGATCATTTCACGCTCATGGGTCAGGAGATATTTGGCGACTTCCCAGCCCTTGTTGATCTCGCCGACCACGCGCCCCTTGGGAACGCGGACATTGTCAAAGAAAGTCTCGCAGAACGGCGACTTGCCGGAGATCAACAGTATAGGCTTGGTCGAGACCCCGGGGGATTTCATGTCAAAGAGGATGAAGCTGATGCCGAGGTGCTTCGGCGCCGCCGGGTCGGTACGCACCAGACAGAAGATCCAGTCGGCCTTGTCGGCATAGCTGGTCCAAATCTTCTGGCCGTTGACGAGAAAATGGTCGCCCTTGTCCTCGGCGCGCGTCGCCAGCGAAGCGAGGTCGGAGCCGGCGTTCGGCTCCGAATAGCCCTGACACCAGCGGATCTCACCGCGCGCGATCGGCGGCAGATATTCGCGCTTCTGTTCCGCGGTTCCGTAGCGAAGCAATGCCGGGCCGAGCATCCAGATGCCGAACGAGTCGAGCGGCGAGCGGCAGCCGAGCCGGCGCATCTCGCCGCGCACGATCTTGCCCTCCTCGCGCGACAGCCCGGCGCCGCCATATTCCTTCGGCCATTCCGGCACGGTCCAGCCGCGCGCCGCCATGCGCTCGAACCACAGCCGCTGGCCCTCGGATTTGAATTTGGCGTTGCGCCCGCCCCAGTAGCGGTCGTCGTCGTCTTCGAGCGGCAGCCGCATGTCAGGCGGACAATTGGCGTCGAGCCAGGCGCGCGTCTCGTTGCGGAATTGTTCGAGGTCGGACATCGGCAGTTTTCCCTTTTCGCGGCATTCGATCAGCTGATGGTGCTGCCGCCATCGATAACGATCACCTGCCCGGTCATGAAGCTTCCCGCGGGCGAGGCGAGGAGCACGGCGGCTCCGGCAATCTCGTCAGGCTCGCCGATGCGGCCGAGCGGCGTGCGCGAGGTCGAGCGCTTGAGATTGTCCGGATTTTCCCAGAGCGCGCGAGCGAAATCGGTGCGGATTAGGCCGGGGGCGATGCAGTTGACGCGCACATTGTGCGGCCCGTACTCGACGGCGAGATTACGCGCGAGCTGAAAGTCCGCCGCCTTGGAAATGCAATAGGCGCCGAGGATCGGGCTGCCGCGCAGGCCGCCGACCGACGACACGATCATGATCGAGCCGTCCTTGCGGGCGATCATCTGCGGCGCCACCAGATTGATCAGCCAGTGGTTGGAGATGATGTTGTTGCTGAGCGTCTTGGTGAGCTGGTCGTCGGTGATGGTGCTCATCGGCCCATAGTGGGGATTGGAGGCCGCGTTGCAGACCAGCACATCGATCTGACCGAAGACCTTCATCGTCTCGTCGACCAGACGCGCTAGCTGCTCCTTGAGCGAAATGTTGGCCGGGATGGCGACGGCGCGCTTGTCGCCGTGCTTGGCATTGATTGCGCCGGCCGCTTCCTGGCACGGTTCGGCTTTGCGCGAAGAGATGACGACCTTGGCGCCATGCTCGGCCATGCGCTCGGCGATGGCCCGGCCGATCCCTCGCGACGAACCGGTGATCACGGCCACTTTGCCGCTCAAATCAAACAGCGACACGGCGTCTCGTCCCTTGTCATTTCCTCAATCGGCGCGCCAGCTTATTCAGGCATCAGACGAAAGCAACCGATTTTGCGAAATAGCCGTTCCGCGATATGACGTTGCCGGACAGGGAGGAGCCAACGATGGCCGCCATCAATTCCGTAACCGATCTGACCCGCGAAGGCGATATCGCCGTGCTCACGCTCAACTCGCCCCCGGTCAATGCGCTTTCCGCCGAGGTGCGCACCGGCTTGCGCACCGGCCTCGGCCAGGCCATCGCCGACCCCGCGGTCAAGGCCATTGTGTTGATCTGCGCCGGCCGCACCTTCATCGCCGGAGCCGACATCGCCGAGTTCGGCAAGCCGCCCAAAGGCACACCGCTGACCGAGACCGAAGCCGCGATGGAAGCAAGCCCGAAACCGATCATCGCCGCCGTGCACGGCACGGCGCTCGGCGGCGGTTTCGAGGTCGCGCTGATGTGCCACTACCGGGTCGCGGTGCCGTCGGCGCGCTTCGGCCTTCCCGAGATCAAGCTCGGCATCATTCCCGGCGCCGGCGGCACGCAGCGCCTGCCGCGCCTGATCGGCGTCGAGAACGCGGCCGAAGCCATTCTCTCCGGCACGCCGTTTCCCGCCAAGCAGGCGCTCCAATGGGGCGTCATCGATGAAATGGTCGAGGAAGGCAAATTGCGCGAGGGCGCCCTGGCGTTTGCCCGCAAGGCGATCAACACGCAGATGCCGCTGCGCAAGATCCGCGACCTCGACGACAAGGTGAGGGCCGCGCGCGGCCATCCGGAGATTTTCGAAAAAATCCGCCGCGACAACGCGCGCAGATACCGCGGCTTCGAAGCCTGGCACGGCGCCTTGCGCGCGGTCGAGGCCGCCGTCGACCTGCCGTTCGTCGAGGGCATGAAGCGCGAGCGCGAAGAGTTCCTCAAGCTCGTTACCAGCGATCAGTCGAAAGCGCAGCGCTACGTTTTCTTTGCCGAGCGCAAGGTCTGGAAAATCACCGACGTTCCCGACGACACGCCGACCTTGCCGATCAACAAGGTCGGCATCATCGGCGCCGGTACCATGGGCGGCGGCATCGCGATGAATTTCCTCAACGCCGGCATTCCGGTGAGCATCGTCGAGATGAAGCAGGACGCGCTCGACCGCGGCGTTGCCACCATCCGCCGCAACTATGACAACACCGCCAAGAAAGGCCGGCTCACCACGGCCGACGTCGAGACCCGGATGGGGCTCCTCAGCCCGGGCCTGAATCTCGATGCCGTTGCCGACTGCGATCTCGTCATCGAGGCGGTGTTCGAGAACATGGACATCAAGAAGGACGTGTTTCGCAAGCTCGACCAGATCGCCAAAAAGGGCGCGATCCTCGCCTCCAACACCTCGTATCTCAACATCGACGAGATCGCGTCCGTGACCGGCCGGCCGGATTACGTGCTTGGCATGCACTTCTTCTCGCCGGCGAACGTGATGCGGCTGCTCGAGGTGGTGCGCGGCGAGAAGACAGCAAAGCCGGTCATCGCCACGGTGATGCAGCTCGCGCGCAAGATCGGCAAGATCGCCGCGCTGGTCGGCGTCTGCCACGGCTTCGTCGGCAATCGCATGCTGCATCAGCGCCAGCGCGAAGCCAACAAGCTCATCCTCGAGGGCGCGATGCCGTGGGACGTCGATCGGGTGATCTACGATTTCGGCATGCCGATGGGACCGTTCGCCATGAGCGATCTTGCCGGCCTCGACATCGGCTGGTCGAAGGAGACGAGCAAATCCTCGACCATCCGCGAAATCCTATGCGAGATGGACCGGCGCGGGCAGAAGACCGGCGCAGGTTTCTACGACTACGACGAACAGCGCAACGCCAAGCCGTCGCCCGTTGTCGAAAAGATCATCCTCGATTTTGCCGCCAAGAAGGGGATCAACCGGCGCACGATCTCGGACGACGAAATCCTCGAGCGCTGCGTCTATCCGATGATCAATGAGGGCGCCAAGATCCTCGAAGAAGGCAAGGCGCAGCGCGCTTCCGACATCGATATCGTCTGGATCAACGGCTATGGCTGGCCGGTTTATCGCGGCGGCCCGATGTTTTACGCCGACCTGATCGGCTCTGGTAAAGTCCTCGGCAAGATGAAGGAATTCGAGGCCACCATGGGCGAAGACTTCAAGCCGGCCCGTCTCCTCGAAACGGTCGCGGCCGATGGAAGGCGGCTCCAGGACCTGTGAGCGCTTGCCCGCGGCCGAGGCCCGGTGCCGCGACGACGATCGATCGTTTGTGCGGACGCCACGGCCGGACCCGGCCGGCAGGGTTCTCCAAGCGGCTAAAGCATTGGTCAGGCCGCCTAAAACATAAGCAGCACCCGGAGTTCGGCAGGCCGTAACCTTTCCCTGCCAATCTGGCGCAAAGATTGCTTGCAATGACCGGGCGTGGGCGTTGGAGTTCCCGCCGCGAGCGGGCCCGGGAGCGACATGTTCGACGAGATGAGGGGCAGCGGGGACGCGGTGCGGCCGGCTTATGCCGAGCTCGCGCAATGGCTCGGTGCGGTCAAGCCCGACGTGCTCGACTTCCGCCGCCGCGAAGCCGAACTGTTCTTTCGCCGCATCGGCATCACTTTCGCGGTCTATGGCGACCCCGAGGCGCAGGAGCGCCTCATTCCCTTCGACGTCATCCCCCGCATCCTGGCGGCGACCGAATGGGACCTGCTGCAGCGCGGACTCACTCAACGGGTCCGCGCCATCAACGCCTACATCAAGGACGTCTACGGCCGCCGCGAGATTCTCAAAGCCGGAATTGTGCCGGAGGAGCTCGTCTTTCAAAACCCCGTGTTCCGTCCGGAGATGAACGGCCAGAAGGTGCCGCACGACATCTACGTGCACATCGCCGGCATCGATATCATCCGGGTGGATGCCGACAGCTTCTACGTGCTCGAGGACAACGCCCGCACGCCGTCGGGCGTCTCCTACATGCTGGAGAACCGCGAGATCATGCTGCGGCTCTTTCCCGAGCTGTTTTCGCGCTATCGCGTGGCGCCGGTCGAGAACTACCCCGACGAGCTGTTGGCGACGCTAAAGTCGATCGCGCCACCGACCGCCTCCGGCGATCCGACCGTCGTGCTGCTCACGCCCGGCGTCTACAATTCGGCCTATTACGAGCATTCGTTCCTGGCCGACAAGCTCGGCGTCGAGCTGGTGGAAGGCCGCGACCTCGCGGTCAAAAACGACGTCGTCTACATGCGCACGACCGAGGGCATGAAGCGGGTCGACGTCATCTACCGCCGCATCGACGACGATTTCCTCGATCCGCTGGTGTTTCGGGCGGACAGCGCGCTCGGCGTGCCCGGACTGCTTTCGGCCTACCAGGCCGGCAACGTCACGCTTGCCAACGCGGTCGGCACCGGGATTGCCGACGACAAAGCGGTCTACAGCTACATGCCGGAGATCGTGAAATTCTATCTCGGTGAAGAGCCGCTCCTGAAAAACGTTCCGACCTGGCGCTGCCGCGAGAGCGAGCACCTCGGCTACGTGCTCGAGCATCTCGAAGAGTTGGTGGTCAAGGTAGTGCACGGCTCCGGCGGCTACGGCATGCTGATCGGTCCGAAGGCCGACAAGGCCGCGGTCGCCGCGTTCCGCGCCAAGCTCAAATCCGATCCGCGGAATTTCATCG
>JASHXX010000397.1 GCA_030043335.1 Xanthobacteraceae bacterium | reverse complement strand
CGCCACCTGCGCGACGTAGCGGCGCAGGATCGGCGACAGATACGAATCGACCACGGTGGTATCGCCGCGGCCGATAAGCTTGATCAGCGGCGAGACCTCGTGGCTTGCCGACACCTGCGGAAAGTCGCGCTCGCGGGCGAGCGCCGCGATCTGCCGCTCGTGCTCGCCATGGCGGTAGGCGTGCATCAGCACGATGGCGACCGCGCGAATGCCATCCACCGCGGCGCGGTCGAGCTCGGCGCGCACCGCGTCGAGATCGAGCGGCCGCTCGATGGTGCCGTCGGCGCGCACGCGCTCGTCGACCTCGGCGACGCGCTCGTAAAGCATGTCCGGCTTGACGATGTGCCGGGCGAAGATCTTCGGCCTCGCCTGGTAGCCGATGCGCAGCGCGTCGCGGAAGCCCTTGGTGATGAGAAGGAGCGTGCGCTCGCCCTTGCGCTCGAGCAGCGCGTTGGTGGCGACCGTCGTTCCCATCTTGACCGCGCCGATGCGTGCCGTCGGTATCGGCTCGCCCGGCGGCAGACCGAGGAGGCGGCGGATGCCTTCGACTGCCGCGTCGCGATAGGCTTCCGGGTTTTCCGAGAGGAGCTTGTGGACGGCAAGCCTGCCGTCGGGGCTTCGGCCGATCACGTCGGTGAAGGTGCCGCCGCGATCGATCCAGAATTCCCAAAGCCCCGGCATGCGCTGACTATAACCCAATCAACGTCATTGCCGGGGCTCGACCCGGCAATCCATGCGCCGATGAGGCAGCATGGACCCCCCGGGTCAAGCCCGGGGGTGACGACAGGCAAGCTACTTTGCCGCCGTGTCGTGCGCCAGGATGCCGGCGATCGTCCTGATCTCGTTGCGGGCGTATTTGGGCAGGCCGGCGCTGATCGATTCGCCGGAATTGAACGAGGATTTTCCCATCAGCACCTGCGCCGGCACCAGGTTGCGCAGCACCGGCACGTTCTCGAATTCCTTCTTCTTCTCGAGCACGCCGGCCTCGATCGCGAGCGCCATGAACGCGGTGACCACCGTCTTCTTCGGGTCGGCCGGATCGGCCTGGAACACGGCGAGGAATTTCCCGAACTTCATGATCTGGTTGACGTAGAACAGATTCTGCTCGAGCGCGCCGAGGACCGGCGCATCGAGCGCGGTGAGCTCCCTGAGCCCGGCCTGATCGACGTCGGCCATGGCGAGCGCCGACAGCTCGCTTTGAAAATCGATGTGGTCGGAAATTTTCTTGCCGCTGTCGCGCAGCTTGTTGGCAAGCAGGATGCCGATCGGGATCTTGCCTTCGAGCTTATAGGTCGACTCGATGCAGATCAGCGCCGCGCGTCCGGTGCACCATTTGCGCTCCGGATTGTCGTTGCCGAGGCCGTGCGGATCGGTCAGCGGGAGGACGTCGGTTGCGGCGATGACCTTGTGCTTGATCGCTGGATCGATGCGCTCGAGAAACGGCAGCGTCACATAGCGCAAGAGTTCCACCTCGGCTGGCGGCCGATCGAGCGCAAAGCGCGCCTGCGCGACATACATGTCGAGCTTTAGGACAGCCGGCGCCGTGTCCGCCTTCGCGTCGGACTTCGAGTCCGGCTTGCCGCCGGAGCCGGCGGTGTCGGCCTTGGTCGTCGCGGACTCGTCGGGCGGCTCGACATAGCCCGGAAACAGCGACAAGAATTTCTTCTCGTTCGGGCGGGTGCGCGCCCAGTCCTCGAAATGAATGAGCTCGGTCTCGCCAGCAGCAATGCTGCCGGCCTGGTCGCTGAAGGCGATCACCCCGGGCTTGAGCTGCGCCACGTCGGAGCTCAGCGCCGAGCCGACGTCTTCGATGCGGAAATCCTGCGCGCCGGCGCCGTAGCTCGAGCCGAGCAAGCCGACCAGCACGATGGCGTGCCGCATCCACATTCGCAATCGCTCTCGGCGGCGCGGGTTCAGTTGAAGCGTCCGCCCCAGAAATAATCAGGATCGCGGCGCACGCGCGCACGCGGGTCGTGGGGTTCGGCGGGCGCAAACAGGCCCCGGGCCATCGGCCGCGGCGCCGGCTGCGGCGGCGCCGGCTGCCAGCCCTGCGACGGATAATAAGAGCGCCCCGCCGACCAGCCGCCGGAAGCCCCGGGGCCCCAGTTGCCCCAACCGCCCCAGCCTTGTTCGGTCTGCTCTTCCAGGCGCGAGGTATAGGCATCCTCGCGCGACACCAGCTGATATTGGGTCTCGTCGAACCTGCCGTCGGGGCCGAGCCGGAAATGCTCGACGAAGCCGCCGCGGCCGCCGGTGACCCGGTCGCCGCTGACATAGTCGATCGGTAGATCGATCAGATGGCGCTGCGCCTCCGCCGAGGGCCCGCTGAGCGGCGCCTTGGGCGCAATCCCTTCCGCCCACACCGCATCGAGGATCGGCTCGAAGATCGGCAGCGCCACTCGCGCCCCGGTTTCGCTGGTGCCGAGCGAACGACGCTTGCCGTCGCCATTGTCGTAGCCGACCCACACCGCGACCGTCACGTCATTGGTGAAGCCGATGAACCAGCCATCGACCGAATCCTCCGTGGTTCCGGTCTTGCCGGCGACGTAGGGCGAGAGCGCGGCGATGGCGCGCGCGGTGCCGCGGGCGACCACGCCCTGCAGCATGGTCTTGAGCTGATAGAACGAGGTGCGGTCGGCGGCGCCGATAAAGGGCAGCGGATTGTCGGGATACCGGTAGACGGTCTTGCCGTCGGCTTCGATCGCGTCGATGGCGTGCGGCTGCGGCCGCGCGCCTTCGTTGGCGACCGCCGCGTAAAAGGCGGCGAGATCG
>JASHXX010000045.1 GCA_030043335.1 Xanthobacteraceae bacterium | reverse complement strand
CTCGATCCGTCGGCAAAAAGACCGTGCACCAGCACGACATTTTTTGCCTTAGGCGCGGCCTGCGCGACAGCGGTCTGTGACAGAAGTGAACTCGCCACCGTCGCAGCCGTCAAACCCACAAAAGTACGTCTATCCATTTGCCGTCTCCTGAGTAGTTGTCTACCGCATGTTGGTGGACCGGTTACTCCAGGACGTGCACCTCGTCCCGTAAATTGCCATTGCTGATCCATCATTGAGCTGCGACGTCCGGCATGATCTTCCCCATCTCCATCGCCTGACCCGGGGGCACTTCCTGAATACCGAGGACGATCTGGTCGTCCGGCGCGCCGGTTGCGTCCTGAAGCAGCTCCCAAAGGCGTTTCAATAGCCCGCGCTTATATTCCGGCGACCGGCCAGTGCGGATTTGGAGCGAGAGCGCCGCTGTCGCCGCAACTTCCCCCGCCGTGAAGCCGTTTCCCGGGGCATATTCCTGAAAGATGATATGGACCCAGTTCTTCGGAACCTCGGCATATTCCGAGTGAAATGCCGTCAGCTCGCCGGCGAGCGTGCTCTTCGCTTCGCCGCTCAGGACTCCGGACTGGGTGGTAACGGTGTAGAGAGGCATCACATTAACTCCCATGACCTAACCAGAGGCAAAATCCGGTCGGTCGCTAACGCGTCAAGTTGACTTTGGCGAGATCGATGAGCTCCGCTGCCCGGCCGTCGAGAACCGCCTTCATCGTGAACATCCCAAAATGATAGGCCTGATCGAGCGTGGTCTTCGGCGGCATGGCGAGTTCTTGGCGTGCGCTCACGACGTCGACCAGAGCCGGCCCTTTGTGCGCGAGCGCGGCTTCGATCGCGCTCTTCAACTCCTGCGGCTTCTCAACACGGAAGCCCTTAATGCCCATTGCCTGCGCCATCAATGCGAAGTTCGGATTTTTCAGATCGCAGCCGCTGTCCAAAAAGCCGCTCGCTTTCATCTCCAACTCGACGAAGCCAAGCGTGCCGTTGTTCAGGACGATGACCTTGACCGGCAATCCGAGCTGCGTGAGCGAGATGAAATCGCCCATCATCATGCTGAAACCGCCGTCGCCCGACATCGAGATGACCTGCCGGTAGGGATAGGCCGATTGCGCGCCGATGGCTTGCAGCATCGCGTTGGCCATCGATCCATGGTTGAACGAACCGATGATCCGCCGCCGGCCGTTGACCTTCAGATACCGCGCCGTCCAAATGATCGGCGTGCCGACGTCGCAGGTAAATATCGCGTCGTCGGCAGCCAGCTCGCTGACTAGGCGCGTGACATACTGAGGATGAATCGTGCTGCTGCTTGGACGGCTCTCGGCGAGCTCATCGAGATCTCGCCGCGCCTTTTTGTAATGGGCCAAAGCATCGTTGAGATGACTGCCGTCGCTCTTTTCCTTGATGACTGGGATCAGCGCGTTCAGGGTGTCCTTCACCGTGCCCAGCAAACCGAGATGAAGGGCGCAGCGGTTGCCGAGCGCTTCCGGCCGCACGTCGACCTGGGCTATTTTCGCGTGTTCCGGATAAAATGGCCGATACGGAAAATCAGTGCCCAGCATCAGCAGGGCATCGCAATTCTTCATTGCCAGATAACCGGACGAAAAGCCGACGAGACCGGTCATGCCGACGTCGTAAGGATTGTCGTATTCCAGAAATTCCTTGCCACGGAGGGAATGCACGATCGGCGCCTTCAGCTTGCGAGCAAGTTCGACCACCTCGTCATGCGCGTCCGCGCATCCTACGCCGCACAGCATTGTGACCCGGGCTGCGCCGTTAAGGAAGCTCGCCAGACTTTGGACGTCGGCATCGCCTGGCCGTAGAACGGGGCTTGCGGGCACAGCCCATTCCGGGACGTCAGTTTCAATGTTCCTCAGCGCGACGTCGCCGGGAATGACGACGACGGCCACGCCCCGCTTGGCAGTCGCCACCCGGATCGCACGCCGGAGAATCTGCGGCAGCTGCCCTGGATTGGAGACAAGCTCGACGTAATGGCTGCAATCCTTGAACAGGCTTTCCGGATGGGTCGCCTGGAAGTAGTCGATGCCGATCTCGCTGCTGGGGATGTGCGCGGCAATGGCCAAGACCGGCACGCCGCTGCGCTGACAATCGAACAGACCGTTGATCAGATGCAGGTTGCCGGGGCCGCAGCTGCCGGCGCAGACCGCGAGATGTCCTGTCACATGCGCTTCGGCGCCCGCTGCAAAAGCGGCCGCCTCTTCGTGGCGCATATGGATCCAGTCGATCGATTTCCTAGCCCGTAACGCGTCGGTTATGCCGTTGAGAGAATCGCCGACGACACCGTAGACCCGCTTGACGCCGATCTTTTCCAGGCTCTCAACAAGATATTCAGCTGCATTTCTATTCACGTTCAAACCCCGATTGCCGCGCTTCGCGGCGCTTTTTCGTCAAGATTAAGCGGCATAATTTTTCAGGATGCGGAGATCAGTGACCGAATACGCCATCCCGAGGCGATAGCCCCGGCCGACCCGCAGCGGTGCGATCGCGTGCATCTCCTCGCCTTGCGCTTGGGGCATGCCCAGTTCTGCTGAGCCGACCCACACGTCCACGATTGCGAGATTATCGGTAAGCGACATCGTCAGCTCATCCACCGGCGGCTTGTGCTGACCGGCCTTCGCAAGCTGCGGGAAGTAGCGACGCATTACGGTGGGGCGATTGAAGACCGTGGCGGGATCGGCAATTCGTTCCTCAAGCTGAATTCGCGCGGTCGCGAGCCGTTCGCCATGTGCAGCAAGGCTCGCGCCGAAGCGACTTCCCTTCGCAAGCGGCGCCGCCGCCGGGCTTGGCGCGGAAAAGCTTCGCGTCTGATAGACGCTGCCCAGCTTTTTCGGGAAGCCCTGCGTCCAGCCGCGCGCGACCGCGGCGTCATTATCGACGAAAATAAAGGGGCAGTAGTTGATCGGAATGCCGTCGAAGATCGCTTCGACCAAGGCAAAGGCTTCGCGATACTGATAGCGCGCGGGATCGGTCAGTTCGTCATTGGACCCCGTGAACTGCCAGTCGAGGAACCAGAAAAAGGCGCGCCCGCCGGATTTTTGATCGGGGGCGACACCGGGCGGGAGGAGCGCGGCGATCGCGGCCGGATCCGCCCAGTACTCAACCACCAGGCAATCGCTGGAATAGTGCCATGGCGGCAGTGTCGCCAGCGCGGATTTTCCACCGGGAGTGAGGGGAACTGTAAATCCCTTGAGCATATTGGTCTGTCCTTGCGCTTGCTGGCTGGCGGTACGTTTTTCCAATGTCGTAGTCATTCAGAAGCTCCCTGAGCGACAAAAGGCCTAATGCCCGAATGGCACGAGGGTTTTGCGAAAGTCGGCAACATCCGCCGCGCTTGTCTTTGACGCCGAATTTCCCCAACTGCTCCTGATAAAGTTGACCACGTCGGCGACGTCTTGATCATTCAGCCGCCAAGCGAACGCTGGCATAGAAAATTGCGCTGGCGTTTTCGGCGTGCGCGGTGTTTGAGACCCCGCAAGCACGACAGAGATGAGCGACGCCGCGTTCGGCGCTTCGACCACCGGATTCCCGGCTAGTCTCGGGAAGACCCGCTCATATCCAAGGCCGTCGGTACGATGGCAAGCCGCACAGTTATCAATGTAGACGCGCGCTCCCGTCTTGCTCGCATCACCACTTTTCAACGCCAAGTGGTCCCTATTGTTGTATGCGTAACTTCGAGTCGATGGTCCTGCCGGATCAGATAAAGTTCTGAGGTATTTAGTAATCGCAAGGGCATCGTCGCGGGTCATGTATTGCGTGCTGTGAACAATAACGTCAGTCATTGAGCCAAAGGCGATCCCGCCCGAATTCGCTCCGGTCATGAGGAAATCGACGATGTCGCGCTCGGTCCAGTCGCCAAGCGTGTCGGCGCCGCCTTGGCGCAAGCTTGGGGCAAAGTAGGTGTCGACCAGTGCGCCGGACAGAAAGATCGCGCCGTCGGACGCCCTTTGTGCTCGCACCTGGAGCGCAAGGTTGCGTGGCGTATGGCACTCGCCACAATGACCAAGTCCTTCGACCAAATACGCCCCGCGGGCGATCATCGGATCGATTCCCGCGCGAGCGATGAATGGCTCCGCCCGCGGAGCAAACAACAGTCGCCAAAAAGTTAGGGGCCACCGCATGGTGAGTGGAAATGGAATGTCATTCTCGACATTCGGCGTCGCGGCCGGAGGAACCCCATACTTGAAATACACATAGAGCGCAGCGACGTCTTCCGGCTTGGTATTCGCGTAGGACGGAAACGGCATCGCCGGATAGAGCGAATGGCCCTCGGCAACGCCGAAGCGCAACGCGCGGTCGAAGTCTGCCAGCGTGAAGCGGCCGATACCGTTCTCCGGGTCAAAAGTTATGTTCGTCGAATAAACGCCGCCGATCGGACTGGCAAAACGGAGGCCGCCGGAATACGCCGCCCGCCCTGATACGCTGTGACACGCGGCGCAATCGCCGAGCCTGGCGAGGTATTCACCGCGCGCGATCAATGTCGTGTCGGGTGCGGGAGCGCTGAGGTCTTTTTCCCCGGCGGTTCGGTCTAAAATGAAGGCCGTTCCCATCATGCCGAGCAGGCCGCACAGGCCGGCGAGCACGAGAATCGGGATAACGACTTTCCATCTCATGTCGGCACCAGCGGTCCGGGCGATTTGAGGTAGGTGTCGCGAATTTTCGCGGCGGAGAAATAGGCGAGTCCGGCCAGCAGGCCTGTCGGGTTGTAGCCGATGTTTTGCGGAAACGCCGAAGCGCCCATGATGAACAGGTTCGAAACGTCCCAGCTCTGCGAATAGCGATTGATCACACTATTCGTC
>JASHXX010000396.1 GCA_030043335.1 Xanthobacteraceae bacterium | reverse complement strand
GGATCAATTCACGACCACCGTGACGTTCGTCGGATTGGTCACGATGTCGTATACCGCCGATCGCTTCTGTGACTGCGCGACCAGCGCTTCTATGTCTTCGCGTTTGGCGTCAGCGTCGATGTCGTAGGTCACCTTGATGCCGTTGTAGCCGTTGCGAACATCGCTATCGATCCCGAGGATGCCCTGGATGTCCATGTCTCCTTCGATAGTCGCTTTGACGGAGCGCAGTTGAATGTTGCGGTGCTGAGCCACTGCGGCGATGCCGGCGGTCAAGCAGCTTGCCAAGCCGACAAGGACGAATTCGACCGGCGTAATGCCATTGTCCTCCGCAGCAAAGACCGCCGGATGGTCGGCATCGAAGCTGAACGCCTTCTTGTGGCGCTGCTCCTGGCCGAGACCGTAATAGCCTTCGACGGTCGAATGACTATGTGTCCCGTTTTTCCATTCGTTGGTCGCGCGCCATTTGAACTGTGCCGCTTCGGGGGCTTTGCTGAGCGCCTCGCGTGCGGCGATCAGAGCTTCAACATTCACGCCGTTTTTGGCGATCGTCTTGGCTTCGGACATGGGACAGTCTCCTTACGCGGTTGCTGAAATTGGGTGTGCCTTCAACTCACCAGCCTTATAGAAAAACAACACTCTAGGAAGTCAACTTCCAAAAGCCTTTTAGAAAGATCCTGCCGTGCCTGGCGGCTAGAAGGGAAAATCCCTCTATTTGCGGCGGCCGCCGTGAACTGGCGAAATGCCATGCGCGACCGCGACCGTGTCTGGCCCGGAATACGATGAGCTACTTGAAAACTTGCGCGCATATCTCCACGCGGGTCGATTGTTAGGACAGCAAAGCTAGCCTGGGACGGGCGGAGCGGGTCACTAGCGGACATTGCGCCGCGTCAGCAGAGCCTTCCGCTTCCCTTCGACGGGCCATCGGGCGGCCGGGCCGCAACACCTTGCCCTTGAGCTTCGGTCCTTCAAAGCTGCCGACACCGAACCGTCCAATGCGCCGGCTGCCATAAGGCGTGTCGCCGAGATCGGAGACTTCAACCTCAGGGCCAACGTGAACAGAAACTTGGTCTTGATCTCGGGCATGGACTTGGCCGCCGGCTTGATAGTGATTGATTACACCAGGGACTCTGACCGGCGTCGCGCAGGGATTATCGGCGGGCGGAAAATCGCATTTGAAGTACGACGTCCGCTTTCGAAGCGGACGTCGCAGCATCTATCGGCACACGATCAGTTACTTTTTGTAACCCACGTAGTAGACACCAATCTGAGCGCCCGAGCCATCTTTGATCGGTTCATAGCCCGTGATGTACGGCGTGCCCAGAATGGGTACTTCGCCGTAATACGCTTTGCCTGCCTTGATTGCGTCGAGCGCTGGTCCCGCCAATACAGTGCCAACCGCTCGGCCAGTTCCAGCCCGGAACCGTCATAAACGAAATCTGTGCCCACGAGGACTTTATCCCAACCTTTGCAGCGGCTAATGGCGACACGACATTAGTCGAGAAAGTGAGGCAGGGCACAACGCTGAACGGCAAGAGCTTCAAGGTCCACCTCGATGGTTACAACCTGTTACCGTTCTTGAAGGGTGACGACAAGGAATCTCCGCGCAAGGACTTCTTCTACTGGAGCGACGATGGCGACCTCATGGCGCTGCGCTACCAACAATGGAAGATCACCTTTCTGGAACAGAACACGGAGATATCCCCTGAGGCTCCGGTGGGCGTTTGACGGGACAGTTCACCAAGCTACGAGTGCCGAAGTTGTACAATCTACGCTCGGACCCTTTCGAGCGCGGGCCGGACAGCATCGAATATTCACTCTGGATGACGCATCGGGTCTTCATCCAAGTGCCTGCGCAGGGCCTCGTCGCTAGATATCTCGATAGCTTCAAGGAGTTTCCGCCTCGCGCCAAGCCCGCAAGTTTCACTGTCAGTGATGTTATGGATAAGCTTACAACACCGAATCCGACGCAAGACTGACGACAAGACGGGCCGGCCATCCGTTCGTCGGCCCGTCACCTTTGCTGCATGTCTTGGCAGTATCCGCATAGCTCGTTGGCACTATCCGCATAGCCCCAACCCTGGCGTAGCCGTAAGGTCTCATCACCGCGATACCTTTCCCTGGAGCACGCGATGCTCGGGGACGCATTAAGCCGACGGCTGGTCCGTTGTGCGGGCCTGATGACAACGAAAATCGAGGAGAGAAGCCGGCGATTAATTCGGAACGCGAAATCTGTGGAGGAGATCGAATGAACCCCCGACTTCACCAATCTATCCTGGCTGTCGCTATACATCATATTGAGGCGTTTGCCGCTGCCGTTCGGGAACTGCATCGGCTTAATCCCTTCTCCATTGCCCATAGCGGATAGACACGCGTTTGTTCGGCGAGCGCGGAGGCCGGTTTCGGATCCGGCCCGTTATCGCCTTTCGGCATGATCGTACGGAAGAAAAGGAAGACGTTGTAAGTTTGCGACTTGAAGGCAAAATAACCCCTCGGGATTTCTCCATTGTAATCCGGCGGCAGCAACAGATAGAGGCCGCCGCGCGCGCGGTCAGGTCCGATCGCGCCGACATCGGTGATAGTGCGCTGAAAGAAATCGGTGAACATTCCGATCACGTTGGGCGGCGCCGCAACGACGAGCGGGCCGGTGTCCTTCAGGTCAAGATAACTCATGGAGTAGATGACGTCGGCATTTGGCGTCGGCACCCATGTGCGCGCATCCATCCGGTCTTTCCAGATCGGGAGGACATTGTAGCCTTTTCCGAATACCGCTTCCGAGCCGTCGCGCATCCAGTCGACAATACCTATTGGACGAAGCTAAAGGCGTTCGTCGATTACGAGCCGGTCTCTGCCATTGATCCCGAACTGCGCGGCGTGCTGGCTTCGATCGGCATCGTCAAAGGGCAGCCGTTCAGTCCGACCGCGAAGCAACGGGAGTTGCTGCAAAAAGCCGTTGAGACCGCGCCGAAAATGATCCTGGCCTTGCGCCAGCTCGGCAGGCCGGACGGACGCCAGCTTTATTACAAGGACAGGCGGCGCGAGGAGGATCTGTTTCGAGTGGCTACAACGACCAGAAAATGTA
>JASHXX010000395.1 GCA_030043335.1 Xanthobacteraceae bacterium | reverse complement strand
TGATGTATCGCGGCTATCGCAAGGCGACCTGCACGTCAGTCAATCACGTTGTGTGCCACGGCATCCCCGGGGAAAAGCCGCTGCGCGAGGGCGATATCGTTAACGTCGACGTCACACTGATCCTCGACGGCTGGCACGGCGATTCGAGCCGCATGTATGCGATCGGCGAAATTCCCCGCCGCGCCGAGCGGCTCCTTGAGGTCACCTACGAAGCGATGATGCGCGGCATTGCCGCGATCAAGCCGGGCGCCACGACCGGCGACATCGGCCATGCCATCCAGACCTATGTCGAGGCGCAGCACATGAGCGTGGTGCGCGACTTCTGCGGCCACGGTCTCGGCCGGCTGTTTCACGACGAGCCGAACATCGTCCACGTCGGCCGGCCCGGCGAAGGCATTGTGCTCAAGCCGGGCATGTTCTTCACCGTCGAGCCTATGATCAATCTCGGCCGTCCGCACGTGAAGGTGCTGTCGGACGGCTGGACCGCGGTGACCCGCGACCGCTCGCTCTCGGCGCAGTTCGAGCACTCGGTCGGCGTCACCGAGACCGGCGTCGAGGTCTTCACCCTCTCGCCGCGGGGATTCACCCGCCCGCCCTATCCGGTGTGAATTCGTCGCCGCGACCGCGCCGCGTCGAAGGCCGGCTTGCGCGGCGCATTCGCCGAACGCATACTTCACTTGTGAAGTTATGGGAGGCGATGCATGGGCGCGGTCGACGTCTGGGCGCAGATCACGACCGAACGCATGGCCAAGCGGCCATGGCTTGAACCGTTGCTGCGCTGGACCGGCCGGGCCGATGACTTCTTTCTTCCCACGGCGCAAACGACGCTTCGCGGCATGGACGAAGCCGGCGTCGAGCTTGCGCTGTTGTCGGCCTGGTATGGCCCTGAAGGCGATCTGATCAGCAACGAGGAAGTATCGCGGCAGATCGCGGCGGCGCCGTCGCGGTTTCGCGGTCTGGCGAGCGCCGATCTGCGCCACCCGGCCGCCGCAGTTCGCGAAATTCGCCGCTGGGTCGACGGCAAGACGTTCGTCGGCGTGCGCGTCGTGCCCTGGCTCTGGGATCTGCCGCCGAACGACCGCCACTACTATCCGATCTATGCCGCGTGCGTGGAGGCGGGCGTACCGTTCTGCACCCAGATCGGCCATACCGGACCGCTCAAGCGCTCGGAGACCGGACGGCTAATCCCCTACCTCGAAGACGTGTTGCTCGACTTTCCCGAGCTGGTGGTGGTCGGCGGCCATGTCGGCTTTCCCTGGCTCGACGAACTCGTGACCCTGACCGTGAAATTTCCCAATTTCCACGTCGACACGTCGGCCTATGTTCTGCATCGGCTGCCGCCGGCCTTCGTCGCCTGGATGAAGGGCATAGGCAAAGGTCGGGTCATGTTCGGCACCAATTGGCCGATGCTAGCGCCGCGGAAATGTCTTGAAGGATTGAGCGGTCTCGGGCTTTCGCCTGAACAGTCGGAGATGTTCCTGTCGGGCAATGCGCGACGCGTGTTTGCCCTATAGAGCGATTTGACGCTTGGCCGGCGTCGATCATTCGGCGACGGCAGATCCCGCGATTTGCGCGCGCAGAGCCCGGTTCTCCGCCTCCAAGACCGCGATGCGGCCGTGCAACGGCGCAACCGCAGTCTCGATTTCCGCGAGCGTGAACCGCGGGACGATGTGCTGCGCGCAATTCCAATCGAAGGTCTCGAGCCGTAACAGCAGCGCGCGCTCGGGCTTCACCTTGTAGCCGGGGACAGTCAGACGCGCGGCGAGATCGGGCTCGGCGGCGAGGTCGCGCACCGACATGTGCGCCAGGATTTTGAGCCGCGCGCGGTTCGGAAAATCCATCAGGATCAAGGCGACGCGATCATTGGCGGCGATATTGCCGAGGCTGATGTACTGCCGGTTGCCGCGGAAATCGGCAAAGCCGAGCGTCTTGTCGTCCAGCACTTTGAGGAAGCCGGGCGAACCGCCGCGGTGCTGCACATAGGGCCAGCCGGCTTCCGAAACGGTGGCCATGTAGAAGCTGTCGCGTGCGGCAATGAACGCCGCCTCATCCTCGGTGAAGCGGTCCGAGACGCGGTTGCCTTTGAACCGTTCCCATAGCTCGCGGCTGCCGTTCGCCTCCTGGGCAGCGCGAACGCCGGGTGTCGAGACCGTGTCGAGGAATTGATAGGCCATGAGCGCCCTCCGTCCGCGGTTCTGTTGATGTGGGGGCGGCTGCGCTCCTTTGCGAGCGGCAGACCGCAGGCTATTCTGGTCGGTGCGGAGCGCAGCACGCGACCGCGATTTTCGGGGGCCGCCGCCGCGTGAACGGGACTGGCATCAGCGTTGACACGATGCGCCGGATCGACCGCTGGGCCGGCGTGCCGCTCTGCGCGCTGGCGACGGCGGTGCTCAAATTGTGGTGGCGGCTGCGCCCGGTGTCCGCGCCGCCGGTGCGGCGGGTGCTGTTCATCGAGCTATCCGAAATGGGCAGCACGCTCCTTGCCGATCCGGCGATGCGCAGGGCCCGCGACCGGCTCGGCGCCGAGCTTTATTTCGTCATCTTCGCGCAGAACGCCGATTCGCTCGCGCTTGCCGCTACTGTGCCGCGCGGCAATGTGTTCGCGATCCGCAGTTCTTCGCTCGGGCTGCTGCTCGTCGACGTGCTCAGGTTCTTGCTGTGGACGCGAAGAAACGCGATCGATGCCGCCGTCGATCTCGAGCTGTTCTCGCGCTTCTCCGGACTGTTGACCGGATTGTCGGGCGCGAGCCGGCGGGTCGGCTTTTATCGCTTCCACAATGAGGGCCTCTATCGCGGCGACATGCTCACTCATCGGG
>JASHXX010000394.1 GCA_030043335.1 Xanthobacteraceae bacterium | reverse complement strand
CACCGATGTCGCCATCCACTCAAGCTAGGAGGGCAGCAATGGCGAAGAAGAGAAAGACGAAGGCAGCGGCGAAGAAGACGGCGAAAAAGACAAAGCGCCGGAAGAAGAAGTAGTCAACGCCGCAGTCGGTCTTCGGCATCACAAAGTCGAAGATCGCGTCACACGGGCCGGCTGCGGTCGAGGGTGGATCGATGATCCCCCGAGACGCGCCGGCTCAGTGGACGACAGAGGGCGTCGACGGGACGAAGGCTCAGGGCTTCACGTTTTGCGCGGATGACGCGCGGCGCTGAAGCGGAGGGACGGACAATCCGGACCTCGCCGTGGCCAAGCGCCAACGGACATGAGCTTCAGGATTCCCCTCGACGCCCTCGGTGTGCCGGCGGGCGAGCCGCGATGTTTTCGGCGGCGCTGTGGTCTTAACCGCGGCGCCGTTTCATTTTATTCTTGAGCGCGATAGCAAGTCATTTTCACACTGCGTGCGAGATCCATGAAACGGGCACGGACGAAGCCGAAGGTGAAACTCGCCGCAAGGCGGCGACAGGGCAAAGAGCGGACGAGGCGGCGGGCAAGGCCGATCGACCTTTATTACTGGCCGACGCCGAACGGCTGGAAGGTGTCGATCATGCTCGAGGAGTGCGGCCTGCCATACATCGTGCATCCAATCGACATCTCCACGGGCGAACAGTTCACGCCGCAGTTCCTGGCCATCTCGCCGAACAACCGTATCCCCGCGATCGTCGATCCCGGCGGTCCCGGCGGCCGCCCGATCTCGGTCTTCGAGTCCGGCGCCATCCTGCAATATCTCGGCCGCAAGACCGGGAAGTTCTATCCGCGCGAGGAGCGCGCACGGGTCGCCGTCGACGAGTGGCTGTTCTGGCAGATGGGCGGGCTTGGCCCGATGGCAGGGCAGGCGAACCATTTCCGCCGCTACGCGCCGGAGACGATCCCCTATGCGGTCGCGCGCTACACCGACGAGGTCCATCGCCTGCTCGGCGTCATGAATACGCGGCTCGCCGATCACGAGTTCCTGGCGGGCCGCTATTCGATCGCCGACATGGCCTGCGTCGGCTGGGTGCGCGTCGTGGAGCGCGGCGGGCAGGAGCTCGGCGGCGAGTTCCCGCATCTCAAGCGCTGGCTCGACGCGGTGCGCGCGCGGCCGGCGGTCAAGCGCGGCATCGGCATCCGCATCGAAGCAGCCGCCGCGGTCGACATGAAGGACCCAAGGGTGCGCGCGGTGCTGTTCGGGCAGCGGGCGCGGTGATGGCCCGGGCGTCATCACCGGGCCGGCGCAAAGCGCCGAGACCCGGTGATCCAACTTTGCCGAAAAGCGATCGGATTGCCGGGCCAAGCCCGGCAGCGACGAACAATCAATTCGTCTTGGTCCAGGTCTGCGACTTGCAGATCAGTCCGCCCATGACGCAGCCCTTGAGCTGCGCGGAATTCGCGCTTGTCATGGTGAAGGAGCCGGAATAGGTGTTGCCGTCCTCGGCATTGTAGACTTTGCCCTCCCAGGTGCCGTCGCCGTTCGGCTTCATGTTGAGCACGATCGGCACGCCGAGCAGCGGCCGGCTCTTCTTGTCGGCGTCGGCATTGTTCTTGTCGAGCTTCGGCTTGTTGGTGTCGGGATCGTTCGGCTCCTGCAGCCAGACCAGGTTGCCGCAGATCGCCCCGCCGCAATTGACGATATGGACCTTGCCCTTCTTGTCCCCGGTCAGCCAGTTGCCGAGCGGATCGGCGGCGCGCGCCGGTGCGATCGCGATCAGCGCCAATCCGATCGCGGAAAGGCTAACGGCCGCCGCTATGCGGAAGGTTGTCATCGATTTTCCCCGTTGCCTTCCCTTCAAGCGAGGCCGGAAGGATAACCGACGAAATCGGCATTGCAAGCGCGTTGCCGCGGCGCTTTCTGGCCCATCACGGCGGCAAGTGCGCCGCATTGCTTAACGCCGCGTTGCGCGGAGCGCGCGCTCCCAAGCGCCGGGTTCAGCTTTGATTCATCGCTTTGCTTAAACCACCATTCAAATGTTCTGAGGATTATCGGCGTGTCGGCGGGGAGGTAGAGCCGGCAAGAACCGCGCAAGCGGTCAACGGGGCGTAGACAGGGGAGTCCGACAATGGCTCGTTTTGACATTCTCGACAGCATCGCGGCGCCGCTCGGCGAAGGACCGGCGGCAGGCGAAATGTTGTTCGAACTCGGGATGATGTATTCGATCGGCCGCGACGTGCCGGTCGATCTCGTCGCCGCGCATAAATGGTTCAATCTCGCGGCGATGAAGGGCAATGCCGACGCGATTCGGCTGCGGCGCGAGATCGCCGACCAGATGTCGGACGCCGAGATCGCCGCGGCGCAGCGCGCGGCGCGCGCCTGGCTCAGCGCACAAGACCGCGGCGTGTTGGCCGCCTGACCGGCGGCCTTGCCCGCCGCCGCAGCAGCGCCTACTCATAGCGGCGGACCGGAGAGGTGGCCGAGTGGCTGAAGGCGGCGGTTTGCTAAGCCGCCCGAAGCGCACCGACATCGCCGCCGGTTTCGCCAGTGATCTCAAACAAATGATCGCCGCCGCGCGCTGTGCATCGAGCATCGCTGCGATACTTTTTGCTATACCGGAGCCGGTCATCGTTCGAACTCGATGGCGCGCTGAAAGCTGATGGCGGCATCGAGCCCTCGCTTAATATCCTCGATGGCCTCTGCCGGCATGTCGGCCTTCACGATGATCTTGGCGAGGCATGTCGTGAGTGCGTCCGATATTTCGCCGGGCGGCCAACTTTCGCGGCGGATCACAGCGAGAAGCTCGTCTAGCAAACGCCAGTCGTCCCTTGGGGCGCTCTCATGACGCACCGCCGGCGATGATCTTGAGCGCCGGCGTCGTCACCGTCGCTGCGGTCTGCCCCTTGGCCCGGCGCTCTTCCTCGGGCGTCAGGTGGGCGCGGTACATTTCCGTCGTCTTGACGGACGTGTGACCGAGCCGCCTTTGCAGGTCATAGATCGAGCGGCCGTCCTTCAGCCACCTCACCGCGTGCAGGTGGCGCAGATCATGGAACCGGAACGGCCGGAACTCGACGCCGGCCTCGCGAGCGAACCGCGCGGTGCGCTCGACAATGGCGGCGAACTGGCTTGAGAAGTTGCGATAGGGCTCGCCGGCACCGTGCCAGAACAGCAGCGGCTTGCCGACATAGGCCGGGAGCGCGCACAGCAGATCGTAGCCGCCGTAGGGCTCAAGCTCGATCACGCGGACCTTGTTGCCCTTGCCGGTGATGGTCAGTTGCCGGCGCTCGTGGTCGATGTGCTCCCGGCGGCTCTTGAGCAGTTCGTCCTCGCGAGCGCCGGTGACGACGGCGCCGCGCACCATGTCGGCGATCATGCCCGGCGCGCGCTCTACGACCAGCGCGATGCTGCTCGGCGTCGGCAGCACGATCGGGTCGCGCTTCTCTTTGACGCGACGCATGCGGGGTAGGGCAGGGTTGTCGTCGAGCCAGCCGTGATCGATGGCGAAGTTTAGCACCGACGACAATGCGACCAGATCGCGCTTGATGGTGGCGTTGCTGGCGCCTTGCGCTTGGCGCTCGCGGATCATGCCGGCGATCAACCGGGCGTCGACATCGGCGAGCATCTTGCCGTCCAGCCACGGC
>JASHXX010000393.1 GCA_030043335.1 Xanthobacteraceae bacterium | reverse complement strand
AGCGAGCCTCGTCAGGCGATAATGTCCGGCGTGAGCTGGTCCTCGATAAAGGTGATGCGGTCGCGCAACTGCAGCTTGCGCTTCTTCAGGCGCTGAACTTGGATAATGTCGGAACCGGGTGAGGCCTGCAGCGCCGCAATCGCAGCATCGAGGTCGCGATGCTCCTGCTGCAGGCGCGCTAGCTGCGCCCGAAGCTCGCGTTCTTCCTCTTTTGTCATCACCGCCTGAGCCGCGCCTCGGCGCGGGCTCCCGACCGTAAGTGCCTACGGATTATCGCGTTTTGGTTAATCCCCCACAAGCCTGAAGCTGTCGCGATGCACAGGCGGGGATTTTCACCGCCAGCGAAACGGAGTATCATCTCGAATGATTACGCTCGTGTAGGGGTCAGACAGCCATCTTACGCAAGGAGAGGAGCCACATGGCGATCGAATCGCATCTTGCGGAACTTGAACGAAGACACCAGGCACTGGAGCAGGAAATCAGCGAGGCGCTTTCCCACCCATCATCGGATGACCTGAAGATTGTAGAGTTGAAGCGGCGAAAATTGCACGTCAAAGACGAGATCGCGCGTCTCAAGCACGACGCCGTCGTCCATTAGTCGATAAATCCGGGCGCTATTCCCTGGGTTCTCCGCTCAGGCGGAAGAACGGTTGCTTTTATTCACCCGCCGGCGTCTTCTTCGCGCGCGCGGAGTCCAGCCATCATCGTCTCTATCTCTCTTGACGTTCGGACATTTTTGTCCGACAGTTTAATAGACAAACTCCGCCTCGGCGATGGATAAGCGCGACAGATTCATTGCTGAACTCAAGGAAGAAGCCCGAAAGAAAGGTCTGCCACTCAGAGCCGAGAAATGGCGCGGCAAGGAGGTCACATGATGGTCTTCCTCGGTGACCGGCTGACCACAGTGCCATCGCGTGAAATCGATCCAAAGACCTCAAGGAAGATCAGGAAGCAACTCCGATTAGCGGACTGAGGAACCATGATGAAGGCGTACGCATACCCTGCGTTGTTTGAGCCGGGAGACCGCCGCGGCACTGTCGTCATCACCTTCCCCGATGTACCGGAGGCCATCTCGCAGGGGCGCGGCGAGGTCGACGGTCACGCCATGGCCGAGGAGGCGCTCGGCCTCGCGTTGCTCGCATATCTGCAACGCGGCGCACCGCTGCCGAAGCCGCGCGCTAAAGGTCGCGGCCTTGTCGACGTCACCGTGGCGCCCGAGGTCGCAGCCAAGCTCGCGGTGCTGGAATCTTTCGCTCAGGCCGGAATGACCAAGAGCGAACTGGCGCGCCGCATCGGTAAGGACGAAAAAGAAGTGCGCCGCATTCTCGACCCCAAGCATCCGACCAAGCTGCCGGCGCTCGCCGCCGCGCTGCGTGCGCTCGGCAAGCGCCTCGTGGTCGGGGTGACGGAAGCCGAGGCGGCGTAGATCGCCTCGAATTCCTCATCAGTCTGAGCCTCGAGCCGGCGCTTGGAGATTTGTAGGAGCTTCCGGTAACCGCCACCGCAGCCGGCAAGAGACTCACGCTCCCTTCGCCATCTCGCGCAGCTTGAATTTCTGGATCTTTCCGGTGCTGGTCTTCGGGATTTCCGTGAACACGACGTGCCGCGGGCATTTGTAGGCGGCAAGGTGGGAGCGGCACCAGGCGACGAGCTCTTCGGTGGTGGCGCTGGCGCCGGGCTTGAGCTCGACGAAGGCGCACGGGGTCTCGCCCCATTTGTCGTCCGGCTTGGCGACGACGCCGACCGCCGATACCGCCGGATGCTTGTAGAGCGCGTCCTCGACCTCGATCGAGGAAATGTTCTCGCCGCCGGAGATGATGATGTCTTTGGAACGGTCCTTGAGCTGGATATAGCCGTCGGCGTGGATGACGCCGAGATCGCCGGAATGAAACCAGCCGCCGGCGAACGCTGCGTCAGTCGAGCGTTTGTTCTTGAGATAGCCCTTCATCACCACATTGCCGCGGAACATCACTTCGCCAAGCGTCCTGCCGTCGCGCGGCACCCGCTGCATCGTCTCCGGGTCGAGCACGTCGAGTTCTTCGAGTACCGGATAGCGCACGCCCTGGCGCGCCTTCTTCACCGCCTGCTCGGCGGCCGGCAGCTTGTCCCACTCGCCGTGCCAGTCGTTGATGGTTGCCGGCCCGTAGGTCTCGGTCAGCCCATAAAGGTGGGTGACGTTGAAGCCGGCGGCCCTCATCGCCGCGAGTACCGATTCCGGCGGCGGCGCCGCAGCGGTCGCGAACTCGACGACGTGCGGCAACGGCTTCTTCTCGTGCGGCGGGGCGTTGAGCAGCGTCGACATCACGATCGGCGCCCCGCACAGATGCGTGACCTTGTGCGTGGCGAGGGCGTCGAAGATCGTCGCCGCGCGCACCGCACGCAGGCACACATGGGTGCCGGCGACGATCGACAGCGTCCAGGTGAAGCACCAGCCGTTGCAATGGAACATCGGCAGCGTCCACAGATAGACCGGATGCTTGCCCATGCCGCAGGTGATGAGGTTGCCGAGCGCGAGCAGATAGGTGCCGCGGTGATTGTAGACGACGCCTTTGGGGTCGCCGGTGGTGCCGGAGGTGTAGTTGAGCGCGATCGCGTCCCATTCGTCGCGCGGCATCTGCCAGGCGAAGTCGGCGTCGCCGGTCCTGAGAAAGTCCTCGTACTCGACGTCGCCGAGGCGCTCGCCGGCGCCGGCAAATTCCGGATCGTCATAGTCGATGATCTGCGGCTTGACCTTGGCGAGCGCCAACGCCTCCTTCACCACTTTGGAAAACTCGCGGTCGGTGATCAGCACCCTGGTGTCGGCGTGATCAAGCCCGAAGGCGATGATGGCGGCGTCGAGCCGGGTGTTGATGGTGTTGAGGACGCCGCTGGTCATCGGCACGCCGTAGTGCGCCTCGATCATCGCCGGCGTGTTGGCGAGCATCACCGAGACGGTGTCGCCGCGTTTGATGCCGCGCCG
>JASHXX010000392.1 GCA_030043335.1 Xanthobacteraceae bacterium | reverse complement strand
CTGATCGAGGACGCGATCCATCACGCGTGCCGTCCGAACAGTCCGGCCGGGCGAAGCAGCAGCACAACGGCCATGATCACGAAGATCACGGTGTTCGACGCTTCCGGAAAGAACACTTTGGTCAGTCCCTCGATGATTCCCAGAGCAAACCCGGTCACGATCGCGCCCATGATCGAACCCATGCCGCCGATCACCACCACCGCAAACACGACGATGATCAGGTCGGAGCCCATCTGCGGCGAAACGTTGTAGATCGGCGCCGCCATGACGCCGGCAAGCGCCGCAAGCCCGACGCCGAAGCCGTAGGTCAGCGTAACCATGCGCGGCACGTTGATGCCGAAGGCGCGGACCAGGACGGGATTCTCGGTGGCGGCGCGCAGATAGGAGCCAAGCCGGGTGCGCTCAATGGCAAACCAAGTGGCGAGGCACACCGCCAGCGACAGCACGATGACCCAGGCGCGATAATTCGGCAGGAACATGAAGCCGAGGTTGCGGCCGCCGCGCAGCGTCTCCGGCACCTGGTAGGGAAGTCCGGATGAGCCGAAATTGTTGCGGAACAGGCCCTCGATCACCAGCGCCAGGCCGAAGGTGAGCAACAGCCCGTAGAGCGGATCGAGGTTGCGCAGATGCTGGAGAAACAGTCGCTCGACGACAATGCCGGTCGCGCCGATCAGGATCGGCGCGATCAGCAGCGCCGTCCAATAGCCGATGCCGAGATATTGCAGCATCAGATAGGCGGCGAATGCGCCCATCATGTATTGCGCGCCGTGGGCGAAATTGATGATGTGAAGCATGCCGAAGATGACGGCAAGCCCGAGGCTCAACAGGGCATAGAACGAGCCGTTGATCAGGCCGAGCAAGAGCTGCCCGAACAGCGCCTGCGAGGGGATGCTGAAAATCTCGAACATCGCGACGCTCTCTCCCCGCCCTCAAACTCCCAGATATTCGTGCAGCTTGCCGGTATTGGTCTTGAGTTCCGCCGCGGCGAGCTGGTCGATGATGCGGCCATGTTCCATGACGTAGTAGCGATCGGCGACGGTCGCGGCGAATTGGAAATTCTGCTCGACCAGGAGAATGGTGAAGCCCTGGGCCTTCAGTGCGCTGATGGTGCGGCCGATCTGCTGCACGATGACCGGGGCGAGGCCCTCGGTCGGTTCGTCGAGCAGCAACAGCCGGGCGCCGGTGCGCAGGATGCGCCCGATCGCCAGCATCTGCTGTTCGCCCCCGGAGAGCTTGGTGCCCTGGCTCCGCAGCCGTTCGCGCAAATTCGGGAACAGCGCGAAGATGCGGTCGAGGGTAAGCCCGCCGCTGCGCACCTGCCGCGGCAGCATCAGGTTCTCGTTGACGTCGAGCGTCGCGAAGATGCCGCGTTCCTCGGGGCAGAAGGCGATCCCGGAGCGCGCGATCGCGTCCGACGGCAGCCGGATCAGTTCGTTGCCTTCGAACGCAACCGAGCCGGAGCGATTTTCGATGATCCCCATGATGGCTTTGAGCGTGGTTGTCTTGCCGACGCCGTTGCGTCCCAGAAGCGTGACCACTTCGCCCGGCCGCACCGCAAAGGTGACGCCGTGCAGGACGTGCGATTCGCCGTACCAGGCGTTGAGTTCGTTGACGGCGAGAAGCGGGTGCGGCTCAGGCATGACCGGTCCCGAGATAGGCTTCGCGCACCGCAGCGTCGTGCGACACCGCCTGGTAGTCGCCCTCCGCCAGCACCTGGCCGCGGGTGAGCACGGTGATCCGGTCGCACAGATCGGCAACCACGCTGAGATTATGCTCAACCATGAGAACGGTGCGGTCGGCGGCGACGGCCTTGATCAGCGCGCTGATGCGCGCGATGTCCTCGCGATCCATCCCGGCGGTCGGCTCGTCGAGCAGCAGCAATTGCGGCTCGAGCGCAAGCGTGGTCGCGAGTTCGAGCGCCCGCTTGCGGCCATAAGGCAGCTCGACGGCCAGCGTATCGACATCGGGCGCGAGCCCGACATCGGCGACGAGCGCCGCGGCGCGATCGTCGAGGTCGTGCAGCGCGCGCTTCGAGCGCCAGAAATCGAAGGAGTTGCCGCGCCGGCGCTGCAGCGCGATGCGCACGTTCTCGACCACGGTGAGATGCGGAAACACGGCCGAGATCTGGAACGAGCGCCCGACGCCGAGCCGCGCCACGTCCGCGGGCTTGAGCGCGGTGATGTCGCGGCCGTCGAACACGATGCGGCCGTGCGTGGGCGAAAGGAATTTGGTGAGGAGATTAAAGCAGGTGGTCTTGCCGGCGCCGTTCGGCCCGATCAGGGCGTGAATACTGCCGCGATCGACGCGCAGATTGACCGCGCGCACCGCGACGAAGCCGGCGAATTCCTTGGTCAGGTCCTCGGTGACGAGGATCGGCCCTTCACCCACGCTTCCCCCCCCCAAGACCAATGCTCGCCATTGCGATCGCATGGCGCCCGTCGAACCGGCGGTCGGAAGCCCTATAGCACGGCTTCGCAGGTCCCGATGGTCCGAGGCTGTTCCAACCGACGGCGCCGCAACGACAGCCGACGCGACGGCGGCCGCTGCCGTTACTGCTTGAGCGTATTGGCGACCTTGAAGCTCGCCTCGGTCTTCGACTTGATCTCGTCGAGCGTCACTTCGGGGGCAAGCTCGACCAGCGTCAGCCCGCCGCCCGACCGGTCGAGGGCAAAAACGCCGAGGTCGGTGATCACCATGTCGACGACGCCGGCGCCGGTGAGCGGTAGCGTACAGCGGTGCAACAGCTTCGATTCGTTCTTGGCCGAGTGCTCCATGACGACAACGACCTTCTTGACGCCGCCGACCAAATCCATGGCGCCGCCCATGCCCTTGACCATTTTTCCCGGAATCATCCAGTTGGCCAGATCGCCGTTCTCCGCCACCTGCATGGCGCCGAGGATCGCGATGTCGATGTGGCCGCCGCGAATCATCGCAAAGGAGTCGGCCGAGTTGAAATAGCTTGTCGTCGGCAGTTCGGTGACGGTCTGCTTGCCGGCGTTGATCAGGTCGGCGTCCTCCTCGCCCTCGTAGGGGAACGGGCCGGTGCCGAGCATGCCGTTCTCCGATTGCAGCTGAACGCTCATCCCCTCGGGGATAAAGTTCGACACCAGCGTCGGGATGCCGATGCCGAGATTGACGTAAAAGCCGTCGCGCAGCTCCTTGGCGGCGCGCGCCGCCATCTCATCGCGGGTCCAAGGCATCAGATTTCCACTCCTGTTCCGGCCGGCGCGGCCGATTTCTCGCGCTTGCGCACGGTGCGTTGCTCGATGTGTTTGACCGCGTTCGGCACGTGGATCAGCCGCTGCACATAGATCCCCGGAGTTACGATATGGTCGGGATCGATATCGCCCGGCTGCACCAAGTGCTCGACTTCGGCGACCGTGATCTTTCCCGCGGTCGCCATCGGCGGATTAAAGTTGCGCGCGGTCTTGCGGTAGACGAGGTTGCCCTCGGTGTCGCCCCTAGGCGTGGACGATCGACAGGTCGG
>JASHXX010000391.1 GCA_030043335.1 Xanthobacteraceae bacterium | reverse complement strand
AGGAAGAGGACAAGCACCGAAGTGAGCCGCGCGTCCCACACCCAATAGGTGCCCCACATCGGCCGCCCCCAGAGCGCGCCGGTGACGAGGCACATCAGCGTGAAGGCCGCCCCGATCGGCGCCACCGCCTTGGCGGTGACATCGGCGAGCGGGTGCCGCCAGACCAGCGTGCCGAGCGCGGCGACCGTCATCAGGCCCCAGCCGAGCATGCCCAGCCAGGCGCCGGGCACGTGCAGAAACATGATCTTGACGGTCGCGCCCTGCTGATAGTCGTCCGGCGCGATCATCGCCTGATTGATGGCGAACGCGAACGCCAACACAGTCGCGCCGCCGAGCCACGGGATCGCCCGATTGGCGAAATTCAGGAATCGCGCCGGGTTAGCGAGATCGATCAGGGCCATCATCGTTTCCTAGTCCAGCTCCATGCCGGTGCACAACGTCAACAACCATCACGATTTGAGCGCGGTCTGAGCGAGATTGCTATTCCATTTCCTGACGCAGGGCGGCGGCGGCGGCGAACGGTCCTAGCACCAGGCTCGCCAGCGTCAACGCGCAAAGGATCGTGAACGGCGTGCCGAATGGCAGCGGTCCGAGAACGGCGGCGTTTGCGGCGGCGACGCCGAAGATCAGCACCGGTACGGTCAGCGGCAGCACCAGCACCGCGAGGAGAAGCCCGCCGCGACGCAATGTCACCGCCAGCGCCGCCCCGATCAGTCCGATGAAGGTCAGCGCCGGGGTGCCGACAAGGAAGGTCAGCACCAGCGCCGCTTCGGCCGGTCCGTCGAGGTTGAGCAGCAGACCGATGAGCGGCGCACAGATGATCAAGGGCAGGCCGGTGGTGAGCCAATGGGCAAGGCCCTTCGCCGCGACCACGAGCTCGAGCTGCGCCCGCCCGGTCAGGATGAGATCGAGCGAGCCGTCCTCGTGGTCGGCGGCGAACAGCCGGTCGAGCGCCAGGAGGCTCGCCAGCAGCGCCGCGAGCCAGAGGATCGCGGGGCCAATGCGTTTGAGGAGCGCAAGATCCGGCCCGAGCGCGAACGGCGTCAGCGTGACCACGACCAGGAAGAACAATACGCCGATCAACGCGCCGCCGCCGACGCGCACGGCGATGCGAATGTCGCGCACGAGAATGGCGGCGAGCGGGGTCATTGTCCGCCCGGGGGCAGGTGGTCGCTCGGCGCAGCCCGCCGAGTGGGCAGACGCATCATGGCTCTGACCCCAGCCGTAGCTCGCTCGCGCCCTCGAGCCCAATCGCGCCGTGCGCCGCCGCCAGGATGAGGCCGCCTCCGTCGAGATGCGTCCGCATCAATTCGCTGAGGCGGCACTGCCCCGCGGCGTCGAGCGTGCTCGCCGGTTCATCGAGCAGCCAGATCGGGCGCTTCACCGCGATGAGGCGCGCCATCGACAGCCGCCGGCGCTGCCCGGCGGAGAGGTACGCGGCCGGCAGGTCGGCGAGCGCATCGAGGCCGACCGCGGCGAGCGGCGCGGCGACATCCGGCGCGGCTCCAGCCAAAAAGTCGGCCCAGAACCGCAGATTCTCGCCGACCGATAGCGAAGGCTTGAGCGCATCCTGATGTCCGAGATAGTGGGCCTGCTCGCCGACCGTCAATTCGGGGTCGCCGCCCTGCAACGCGATGCGGCCGCCAGCGACGCGTAACAATCCGACAACCATACGGAGCAAAGACGACTTTCCCGACCCGTTGCGGCCGCTGATCGCCAAAGCTTCGCCCGCGGCCACGGAAAAGCCGACGCCGGCGAAAACCTCGCGGCCGCCACGCCGGCACGCCAGATCGGAGGCGGAAAGCCGCATCATCTCAGTCCTGCACCAGGCGCGAGAGCGAAACGGCGCTTCCGCGCATCTTCGGCAATCGAGCTATGCCCTGCATGTTATCGGCCATTCGGTTGCCGAACTGGAACCAACCTGAAAAAAACCCTATAAGCCGCACGACGGAGAGAGCGGCGCGCCGCCGACGCTGCCGGGTCCGGGCTAGCAACGGTTCGTTGGCGTTTGTTCCGGCATTCATGACCCGCAATTGCCCGGCGGGCGGGCCGCCGGATGGGAAAATAATCCATGACTTCGCTCGACAGCTTCAAGTGTTTGCAGCCGCTCAAGGTCGGCAGCAGGACCTATGCGTTCTACAGCCTTCCGGCCGCGGAGAAGAACGGCTTGAAGGGGATTTCGCGGCTGCCGTTTTCGCTCAAGGTCCTGCTCGAGAACTTGCTGCGCGGCGAGGACGGCCGCTCGGTCACCAAGGAGGACATCCAGGCGGTCGCGCAATGGCTCAAGACCAAGACCTCCGAGCGCGAGATCGCGTTCCGTCCGGCGCGCGTCTTGATGCAGGATTTCACCGGCGTGCCGGCGGTCGTCGACCTCGCCGCGATGCGCGACGCCATGAAAATGCTCGGGGGCGACGCCAAAAAGATCAATCCGCTGGTGCCCGTTGATCTGGTCATCGACCATTCGGTGGTCGTCAATTTCTTCGGCAACAACACCGCGTTCAAGAAGAACGTCGAGGAGGAGTACAAGCAAAATCAGGAGCGTTACCGGTTCCTGAAATGGGCGCAGCGCTCGTTCGAGGATTTTCGCGTGGTGCCGCCGGGCACCGGGATCTGCCACCAGGTCAACCTGGAATACCTCTCCCGTACGGTGTGGAGCGCCAAGACCAAAGCCAAGTTCGGCGACAAGGTCGCAACCGAGCTTGCCTATCCCGATACGCTGGTCGGCACCGACTCGCACACCACCATGGTCAACGGGCTCTCGGTCCTCGGCTGGGGCGTAGGCGGCA
>JASHXX010000390.1 GCA_030043335.1 Xanthobacteraceae bacterium | reverse complement strand
CCCGGTCGAATTGCGCGCCGAGATCGACCAGGTCAACGATGTTGTTTACACCAACGTCAACAACGGCGTTTACCGCGCCGGCTTCGCCACCACCCAGGCGGCTTACGAAGAGGCGGCGCGAGCGCTCTTCGTCACGCTCGATGGGCTGGAACGACGGCTGTCAGGCCAACGCTATCTCGTCGGCCGCCGGATCACCGAGGCGGACTGGCGGCTGTTCACCACGCTCGTTCGCTTCGACGCGGTCTATTACAGCCACTTCAAATGCAATCTGCGGCGGATCATCGATTATCCCAATCTGTGGAACTATCTGCGCGAGCTTTATCAGGTGCCTGGCGTCGCCGAGACCGTTAGCCTCGATCACATCAAGCGGCACTACTATGGGAGCCACCGCAACGTGAATCCGACCGGCATTGTGCCGATCGGACCACTCCTCGATTTCACCGCGCCGCACGACCGCAGCCGACTAGGCTAAGGCCAATGCGCCGCGCTCCAGTCGGGCGCGGCGCGTCCGGTTGTCCATCACCAAGCGTAACCGTTACCGTAACCGTAGCAGCTGGGATCGTTGTAGTAGTACGGGTCGCAATAGCCGTAGTCATAGCCATACGGCCAGCCGCCGCCATACAGGAACAGGCCGCCGGCGCCAAAGCCTCTGGCGAAACGATGATGGTGGCCCCATCCATGTCCCGCCCATGCGCCGCCGTTCCAATGGCCGGCGCCGGCAAGGCCGCGGGCGGGAACGCCGCTGAAGTTGTGGGCTGCAAACCCGCCGCCGCCCATGCTGCGGCCGCCGAAGCCGCCAACATGACCGCCGCCGAAGCCGCCGACGTGGCCGCCGCCACCAAAGCCGCCACCGTGACCGCCGCCGCCTCCACCGCCGCCATGCATCGCCATGGCGCCGGTCGTCATCGTCGCCGCGCCAAGCGCGACGGCTGCAGCAAGCGCAAGGATTGTCCTACGCATCGAATCACTCCTTCGTACCGCCCCCTAGCCGCCCATGCCCGCCAACGTTCGCAGCCGCCGATGGTTGCCGCGATCTCACGCTCAATTGACAAAATGACGCGGCACGGATTGCACGGCTGTAATATTTGTGCCGGCCCCGTCACCAGAAATCGGCGACGGCTCGGCCGGACAGCACCTCGGCGATGCGCTCGCGTGTTCCGCGGGTCGTATCGTCGGGGAGCGAGGTGGGCGCAAAGAACCCGTGCGCCACGATCTCGCGGTTCGGCCGCGGCGGAGCGCTCTGCTCAAACGAGCGCACGACGTAAAGCGCGATGTGGTCGCGCCGTGAAATCCGCCGGTTGAGATAGATCGCAAACAGCTCTGGCGGACCGCTAAGCTCGATATTGCCCTCTTCGCGCAATTCCCGCGCCAGTGCCGCCTCGAGCGGTTCGTCCACCTCGACGCCGCCGCCCGGCAAATACCAGCCATCGAGATAGCTGTGCTTGACCAGGAACACCCGGCCCTGCCCATCGATCACCAGGCCGCGCACGCCGATGGTCAGCCCGCGCGCGAAGCGCCAATAGAGATGCAGCAGGCGTCTGATGGCCGGCTCGAATGCGCGGCGAGGAAACTCAGGGACCATGGCCCTAGGGCGTCGCCAGATGGCGGCGAACACGCCGCAGCAGTTCGGCCTGCTCATTTTTGCTGTTAACCGGCATGCGCTCCCAATCCGCGCCGATGCGAAGATCGGCAAACAGGCCGGCCGGATCTTCGTGGAAATGCAGGAACGCCTTTGAACGGCAGTAGAACACGCCGCGCGATTTTTCTTTCATCCGTCCGAGTTGCCGCACCTCGGCGAGGAGCGCGGTGAGCCGGTCGAGCGCCGCAGCGGTCGCATGCTTCATCCTACGCAGCTCCGACATCGTCCAAGGTAAGGGATGGTCCGCCCGGAAAATGCCAAATCTTGCCGCAGCTCGCACTAGCCGGCGGCGATGTTGAAACTGGCTGCGCGAGAGTTTAGAAGCCTTCTAACTTCTTATCCAGCCAAAACGAGGCGAGCCGTGAAAAGCTTTGCCGATTTGAGCGAGCGGGAGGTCCTTGCGCTCGCGATCTCCAACGAGGACGAGGACAGCCGGGTCTATCGGTCGTTCGCGGACGGATTGCGCGCTTCCTATCCCGACACCGCAGCGATGTACGACAAGATGGCTGAGGAAGAGATCAGTCATCGCGACCGGTTGCTCGATCTCTACCGGCAGAAATTCAGCGATTTTCTGCCGTTGATTAGACGCCAGGACGTGAAAGGTTTCCTGGCGCGGCGCCCGATCTGGCTCAACCGGCCGCTCGGGCTCGATGCCGTGCGCAACTTCGCCGAGGAAATGGAGTACGAGACCGCGCGGTTTTACACCCGAGCGGCGCAGTCGGCGCATGACGACGCCGTCCGCAGCCTTCTCACCGATCTCGCCGCTGCCGAGAGCAAACACGAGAAACTCGCGCACGAGCTTGGCGAAGAGATCACGCCGCAGGCGCGTGAGGCTGAGGACCAGACCGCGCGGCGGATGTTCGTGCTGCAATACGTGCAGCCCGGGCTCGCCGGGCTCATGGACGGCTCGGTCTCGACGCTGGCGCCGCTCTTCGCCGCCGCCTTCGCCACCCACAATACCTGGTCGACTTTCCTGGTCGGACTGGCCGCCGCGATCGGCGCCGGAATCTCGATGGGCTTTGCCGAGGCGCTGTCCGACGACGGCTCGCTCACCGGGCGCGGCGCGCCGCTGGTGCGCGGCGCAGTGTGCGGGATCATGACCGCGGTCGGCGGCCTGGGCCATGCCCTTCCCTATCTCATTCCGCATTTCTACGTTGCGACCGTGGTCGCGTTTATCGTCGTGGCGGTCGAACTGGTGGCGATCTCTTGGATCCGCACCCGCTATATGGACACGCCGTTCCTGCAGGCCGCGTTCCAGGTCGTGGTCGGTGGCGCGCTGGTCTTTGCCGCCGGCGTCCTTATCGGCAGTTCTTGACCGAATTCGTGGCTGCAAGCCATTCGACCGCTGCGGAGGAGATATGACGACCGCGACTGCCGATCCGTTCGCGAAATTCAAGGCCGCGCAGCGCGAAGCCTGGTCGTCGTTTGTTCCAGTTGAAATCATGACCACTATGCCGGCCGCCAGGCTTGTGAAGTTCGCGCAGGTTAAAGAAGGACGTCGCGTGCTGGATGTGGCCTGCGGCACCGGCGTTGTCGCCGTCACCGCGGCGCGCCGCGGCGCCAAGGTGTCGGGCCTTGATCTCACTCCGGCGCTCCTCGAGCGCGCGCGAGAATGCGGCTCTCGCCGGCGTCGACGTGGATTTCATCGAAGGCGATGCGGAGGCGCTGCCCTACCCGGACGGCTCCTTCGACCT
>JASHXX010000389.1 GCA_030043335.1 Xanthobacteraceae bacterium | reverse complement strand
TCGTCGAAGGCGACGATATCGGCAAGGGCAAGGCCGACGTCGTCGTCACCGAAGGCTTTGCCGGCAATATCGCGCTCAAGACCGCCGAGGGAACGGCGCGCCAGGTCGCCGAATACCTGCGCGACGCCATGAGCCGCTCGCTCAGCGCGCGGATCGGATATCTGTTCGCACGCTCGGCATTTGCGCAATTGCGCGAGCGCCTGGACCCGCGGCACGCGAACGGCGGAGTGTTCCTCGGCCTCAACGGCATCGTCATCAAGAGCCACGGCGCTACCGATGCCGAAGGCTACGCTGCCGCCATCGAGGTCGGCGACGGCATGGTGCGCGAACAGCTCCTCACCAAAATCACCGCGGCGCTGGCACGACCGGGCAAAGCCTCGCGGCGGCTGCTCGGCGGAGCCGCCTCGTGACGGCTCGCCGCTCGGTCATGCTCGGCTGTGGAAGTTATCTGCCGAGCCGAATCCTCACCAACGCCGATCTCGCGCGCACCGTCGACACCTCCGACGAATGGATCGTGCAGCGCACCGGGATCCACGAGCGCCACATCGCCGCGCCCGGCGAGACCACCGCGCAGATGGCCGCCCATGCGGCGCGCGCCGCGCTCAGCCATGCTCACGTCGACGCCCAGTCGATCGATCTCATCGTGCTCGCGACCTCGACGCCAGACAATACTTTTCCGGCCAGCGCCGTCGCGGTGCAGGCCGATCTCGGCATCACCCGGGGCGCCGCTTTCGATCTGCAGGCGGTGTGCTCCGGCTTCGTCTTTGCGCTGGCCGCCGCCGACGGCCTGCTGCGCTCGGGCGCGTTTTCACGGGCTTTGGTGATCGGTGCCGAGACCTTTTCGCGCATCCTCGACTGGACCGATCGGGGTACCTGCGTGCTGTTCGGCGATGGCGCCGGTGCCGTCGTGCTCGACGCGCAGGAGCTCGCCGGCGGCCGCGACGACCGCGGCATTCTCACCGTGCGCCTGCGTTCCGACGGTCGCTACAAATCGAAGCTCTACGTTGACGGCGGACCGTCATCGACCGGCACCGTCGGTCACCTGCGCATGGAGGGGCGCGAAGTATTCCGCCACGCCGTGGCGATGATTACCGACGTAGTCGAGGAGGCCTTCGCGGCGACCGGCACCACCGTCGCCGACGTCGATTGGTTCATTCCGCATCAGGCCAACAAGCGCATCATCGACGGCTCGGCGCACAAGCTCGGAATCGCGCCCGGCAAGATCGTGACCACGGTCGATCGGCACGGCAATACGTCGGCAGCTTCGATCCCGCTCGCACTTGCCGACGCCGTCGCCGACCGGCGCATCAAGCGCGACGATTTGTTGTTGTTCGAGGCGATGGGCGGCGGCTTCACCTGGGGTGCCGCGCTTGTGCGCTGGTGAGACAACGGCCCCGCCAAAGCCGTTGACCGGTGGGCGACAAGCTAATATCGTTGATAATTCAGCACGATACGTATTGGACCAGTATTGATCGCTGAAGGTGGGGCTATGTCGGGCAAAACGGTCACGCGCGCGGATTTGTGCGAGGCGGTTTATCAAAAGGTCGGCCTGTCGCGGACCGAGTCCGCCACCCTCGTCGAGCTGGTGCTGAAAGAGATCACGGACTGCCTCGAACGCGGTGAAACCGTGAAGCTGTCATCGTTCGGCTCCTTCGTCGTGCGCAAGAAAGGCCAGCGCATCGGCCGCAACCCCAAGACCGGCAAGGAAGTGCCGATCTCGCCGCGCCGGGTGATGGTGTTCAAGCCTTCCGCTATCCTTAAGCAGCGAATCAATGCCGGGCGGGACGGCGGCAGCGAGGACGGCAAATAGCCGGGCGGGAGAATAGCGAATTGGACAAGGCGCCGGACGCGTTTCGCACCATCAGCGAGGTCGCCGAGGAGATCAGTGTCCCGCAGCACGTGCTGCGGTTCTGGGAGAGCCGCTTCGCGCAGATCCGGCCGATGAAGCGTGGCGGCGGGCGGCGCTACTATCGTCCCGATGACGTGGATTTGCTGCGCGGCGTGCGCCACCTGCTTTACGGCGCCGGCTATACCATCCGCGGCGTGCAACGCATTCTGCGCGAAGAAGGCGTCGCTTTCGTCCAGAGCGTGTGGCAGGCCGGCAGCGAAGCGCCGCCGCCGGAGATCGACGAGGACCGGGCTGGGGACGATGATGCGCCCGAGGCCGCGCCGCCCTCGCGCGAGCGCCTGATCCGCGTCGTGTCACCCACCGACACCCGCCGCGAGCCGACAATGACGTCAAGCGACTCGGCCGAGCCGTTAGAGCTTGTCGGCGGCGAAGAGCGGCGCAAGCTCCAGACCGTGCTCGACGACCTCATCGACTGCCGCCGCCTCCTCGAGGCCGCGCTTTCGGAAACTTACGCCGACGACGGCGGCGCGCGCAGCGGCGACATTTGATCGCAATGATCGCAGCCGCAGGCAATGTCGCGGCAACATCGGAGTTCTCGGACAACCACAAGTGGCACAAGGGTGAGGATGGCCGATGTATCCCGGTAATCATGCCATCACGTGCGCCACGCGGCCGGCCGTCATCATGGCGCAGACCGGCGAGACCATCACCTACGCCGACCTCGCCGCGCGAGCCAATCGGCTTGCGCACCTGTTCCGGGCACGCGGCCTGCAACGGCTCGACCATTATGCCATCTTCATGGAGAACAACGCACGCTACGTCGAAAGCTGCTGCGCCGGCGAGTGCTCCGGTCTCTACTACACCTGCGTCAATTCTTATCTGACCGCCGAGGAAGTCGCGTACATCGTCAGCAACAGCGAATCGAGGATTCTGATCACGTCGGAAGCGAAGCGTAGCGTTGCCCAGGCTGCGCTCAAGAGCTGTCCCAATGTCGAGCTGTGCCTTGTCGTCGACGGCGAAGGCGACGGCGGCCGCCTGCAGAATCTCGACGAGGCGATGGCGCCATATCCGACAACACCGATTGCCGACGAATGGCTCGGCACGCCGATGTTGTATTCGTCGGGAACGACCGGTCAGCCGAAAGGTATTCTGCGCCCGCTGGCGCAACAGCACCCGTCTGAGCAGCTGCCGCTGTTTGCGTTTCTGCAGCGGCTTTGGCAGTATCGCGAGGGCATGATCTATCTATCGCCGGCGCCGCTCTACCACTCGGCGCCGCAGGCGGCGATCAACCTGACGATCCGCATCGGTGGGACCGCGATCATCATGGAGCGGTTCGATCCGGAGCGGTATCTCGATCTGGTCGAGACCTACGAGGTCACGCACAGCCAGCTCGTTCCCAGCATGTTCTCGCGCATGCTCAAGCTGCCCGAGGCGACGCGGCTGCGCCACGACCATTCTTCGCTCGAGATCGCGATCCACGCCGCCGCTCCCTGCCCGGTGCCGGTGAAGGAACGGATGATCGAGTGGTGGGGCCCGATTATTCACGAGTACTATGGCGCGACCGAAGGATTGGGATTCACCGCCTGCGACAGCGCCGAATGGCTGGCGCACAAAGGCACGGTCGGCAGGGTGCTTCTCGGAGAATTGCACGTGATGGATGAGCAGATGAATCCGTGCCCGACCGGAACGCCGGGAATGCTTTGGTTCAAGACCGCCACGCCATTCGAATACTTCAAGGATCCGGTGAAGACCGCGCAGGCCCGCTCCGGCGACGGCTCGATGAGCACGGTGGGCGACATCGGCTACCTCGACGCGGACGGCTATCTCTACCTCACCGACCGCGCCTCCTTCATGATCATCGCCGGCGGCGTCAATATCTATCCGCAGGAATGCGAGAATCTGCTTATCACCCACCCGAAGGTCGCCGACGCCGCCGTATTCGGCATCCCCAACGAAGACCTCGGCGAAGAGGTGAAAGCCGCGGTGCAGCTGATGCCCGGCGTCGCGCCCGGCCCGGAAATCGCGGCTGAACTGATCGCGTTCTGCGCCCAGCACCTGGCGCGGCAAAAATGCCCGCGCAGCATCGACTTCGAGACCGAGCTGCCGCGCCTGCCCACCGGGAAGCTCTACAAACGCCTCTTGCGCGACCGCTATTGGCAGGGACACAAGACTCGGATCGTGTGAGTCGGCCGTCGCCGCCTCTATCTCCGCGCATGTCGGCGGCGCGGTCGTTTACGGCCAACCGCGACTATGAGGGAGAACGACAATTTCCTCCACTCCGTCGAAATCCGTTCAGATCGCCGCAGCGGTCGTCGGCAATGCGCTCGAGTGGTATGATTTTATTGTCTTCGGATTCTTTACCGCGGTCATCTCGCGATTATTTTTTCCGACCTACAGCCAGTACGGCTCGTTGCTGCTGGCTACGGCCACCTTTGGCGTCGGGTTCTTCATGCGCCCGGTCGGCGGTATCGTTCTCGGCATCTTCGCCGATCGCAAAGGGCGCAAGGCCGCGCTGCTTTTGATCATTGCCCTGATGACGGTCGCGATCGCGTTGATCGGATTCGCGCCGACCTACGCCGCAATCGGCGTTGCGGCGCCGCTCATCATCGTGTTCGCGCGATTGTTGCAGGGCTTTGCCACCGGCGGCGAGTTCGCCAGCGCCACCGCGTTTCTCATCGAGAGCGCGCCGGCCCGACATCGCGGTTACTACGGATCCTGGCAGATGGTCGGACAGTGTCTGGCCGCGCTGTTGGGCGCGCTGGTAGGCGCGCTGCTCGCCCGCTTGCTCACGCCCGAAGCGCTTGAGGGCTGGGGTTGGCGGGTGCCGTTCTGGTTTGGTCTCATCATCGGTCCAGTCGGGCTTTTCATCCGCCGCTATGTCAGGGAAACCGAGCCCTTTCTCGCAGCGCGCGGCGCGGCGGGCGTGCGGCCGGCGATCGGCACCGCGCTGGCCGCGCACTATCGCGAAACCTTGGTGTCGATGGGCCTGGTGGTCGCCGGCACCATCCAGTTCTATGTGATTTTGCTCTACATGCCG
>JASHXX010000388.1 GCA_030043335.1 Xanthobacteraceae bacterium | reverse complement strand
AGCACCGGAAAGCGCTCTTTCGCGTCCTTGATGCGCAGCACGGTCAAGTCGCTGCGCTGGTCCTTGAGCACGATGTCGGCGTCGAACTCGCGCTTGTCGGCGAGCGAGATTTTCACCGCGCTTGCGCCTTCGATCACGTGGTAGTTGGTAACGACGAGGCCGCTTGAATCGACGATCACGCCGGAGCCGAGCGAGCGCTGCACCTGTTCGCGCGGCACCGCCCCGAAGAACTGGCGAAAGAACGGATCGTTGAGAAACGGATTGCGGTTCTCGACGACGCGCGCCGCATAGACATTGACCACTGCCGGCGCCACCCGATGCACGACCGGCGCGAACGACAGCTGAACCTCGGCCGCCGAAGACGGCGCGCGCCGCTCCTGCGCGCTTGCGCCTTGGAGCAAGAGGCAGAGCGCAAGCAACCCGGCAGCGAGAGCGGTGAAGACGCGCAGATGCAGCATCGAGCAACCCCAGATCAGCGTCGCCGCATATAGGCGTGTGGGCGGGGCCGTGAAAGAGCGGGCGCGCCTTACGCCGGCGCGGGCGCCGGCTCCTCGGCGCGCACCTGCACCGGCCCGGAATCCTTGCCCTTGGCCTCGACGTCGCGGTCGACGAACTCGATCACGGCAACGGGCGCGGAGTCCCCGTAACGGAAGCCGGCCTTGAGCACACGGGTATAGCCGCCGTCGCGCTCCTTGTAGCGCGGGCCGATCACCTCGAAGAGCTTTCGGACCATGGCGAGGTCGCGCATCTGCGCGATCGCCTGGCGGCGCGCATGCAGATCGCCGCGCTTGCCGAGCGTGACCAGCTTCTCGACCACCGGACGCAGATCCTTTGCCTTCGGCAGTGTGGTGATGATCTGCTCGTGCTTGATCAGAGCCGCGGCAAGGTTCGCGAGCATCGAGCGACGATGATCCGAGCGCCGATTGAACTTACGGTGGGTCTTGGCGTGACGCATGGTCGCCTCCGGCGACAGGGATCAGGAAACGGGCGTCAGGCATCAGGTTGTACTGATTCCTGACTACCGATCCCTGACACCTGGTCAGTAATGATCCTCGAAGCGCTTGGCTAGCTCTTCGATGTTCTCCGGCGGCCAGCCGGGAACTTCCATGCCCAGATGCAGACCCATCTGCACCAGTACTTCCTTGATCTCGTTGAGCGACTTGCGCCCGAAGTTCGGGGTGCGCAGCATCTCGGCCTCGGTCTTCTGCACGAGATCGCCGATATAGACGATGTTGTCGTTCTTGAGACAATTGGCCGAGCGGACCGAAAGCTCGAGCTCGTCGACCTTCTTGAGGAAGGCCGGATTGAAGGCGAGGTCGGGAATCGCCTCCTGCGCGGCCTCGCGCTTGGGCTCCTCGAAGTTCACGAACACGTTGAGCTGGTCCTGAAGAATGCGCGCCGCATAGGCGAGCGCGTCGTCAGGGCTGACCGCGCCGTTGGTTTCGATCGACAGCGTCAGCTTGTCGTAGTCGAGGATCTGCCCTTCGCGGGTGTTCTCGACCTTGTAGGAGACCTTGCGCACCGGCGAATAGAGGCTGTCGACGGGGATCAAGCCAATCGGCGCGTCCTCGGGGCGGTTGCGCTCGGCCGGCACGTAGCCCTTGCCGGTGTTGACCGTGAACTCCATGCGGATTTCGGCGCCCTCGTCGAGCGTGCACAGCACCAGTTCGGGATTGAGCACAACGATGTCGCCGACGGTCTGAATGTCGCTTGCCGTCACCGTGCCTGGGCCTTGCTTCTTCACCACCATGCGCTTGGGGCCGTCGCCCTGCATCTTGATGGCGATGTCCTTGATGTTGAGCACGATGTCGGTCACGTCCTCGCGCACGCCGGCGATCGAGGAGAATTCGTGCAGCACGCCATCGATGTGCACCGACTGCACCGCGGCGCCCTGCAGCGAAGACAGCAGAATGCGCCGCAGCGCGTTGCCGAGCGTCACGCCGAAGCCGCGCTCGAGCGGCTCGGCGACCACCGTCGCCGCACGCCGCGCGTCGGCGCCGGCGGCGACCTGGAGCTTGTTCGGCCTGATCAGTTCCTGCCAATTCTTTTGAATCGTCACGTTATCACCCATCGCGTTGCGCGGCGCCAACGTCTCGCGCGCCCCACTCCGCTCCGTGGGGCCAAAATCAGTGCCATGCTCGAGCGGCGGCAGATGTTCAATGTCCATCGGCCGGATGTCCTATACACGCCGCCGCTTGCGCGGCCGGCAGCCATTGTGCGGGATCGGAGTTACGTCGCGGATCGACGTGATGGTGAAGCCGGCGGCCTGCAGCGAGCGCAGCGCCGATTCCCGTCCCGAGCCCGGGCCGGCGACCTCGACCTCGAGAGCGCGCATGCCGTGCTCCTGCGCCTTCTTCGCCGCATCTTCGGCCGCGACCTGCGCCGCATAGGGCGTCGATTTGCGCGAGCCCTTGAAGCCCATGGTGCCCGCCGACGACCAGGCGATAGTGTTGCCCTGCACGTCGGTAATCGTGATCATGGTATTGTTGAACGTCGCATTCACATGCGCGACGCCAGAGGCGATGTTCTTGCGTTCGCGTCGGCGGACGCGCGTGGCTTCCTTACCCATTGTGAACCCTTAATCTGGATCGGAACCGGCCGCTCCGGTGCCGCCTCATAGTCCTCTTCAACGCGTTATTTCTTCTTGCCGGCAATAGGTTTGGCCGGGCCCTTGCGAGTGCGGGCATTAGTGTGAGTGCGTTGCCCGCGAACCGGCAGACCTCGTCGGTGGCGCAACCCACGATAGCAACCAAGATCCATCAGACGCTTGATATTCATCGCGACTTCGCGCCGCAGATCACCCTCGACCATATAGTCACGGTCGATCACTTCGCGCAGTTGCAAGACTTCCTGGTCGGTCAGTTGCGATACCCGGCGCGAGTCGGGCATCGACACTTTCTGCATGATTTCCTTGGCTTTGGCGGCGCCAATGCCGTGAATATATTGCAGCGCGACCACAACGCGCTTGTTGGTCGGGATATTGACGCCAGCAATGCGGGCCACGTCAGTCGCTCCTTATGCGGGCCGGCCCGATTTGTCGCCGCGCCGCCCGGCCGCTATCCGTCGATGCCAATGTCACCTGGGAAGCCACAACGTAAAAAGCCAACGCCTGCCTGCCCTCGCGGCCTGGCCTCGTTGCTAGATCTCCGACGGGTTGTTTGCGGGTTATTAATGGATTCCTCTTGCTTTCGTCAACCTCGGCTAGCGATTTCGTGTACAACTTCGGCTAACTGCGGCAGTTTCGCGCCTTGCGCCCGCGGCGCAGGCATTTTGCGCTCTTCGAGCCCGCTTTCGGACTGTCCTGGCTGTCCCTGGGATTCCTGTCCTATAGAGACAACTCAAATTTGCACTTGGCGGTGATGCCCCATAGTCCCACCGCCCCGTCTGCCGGGTTATCGCCGCCGGTTTCGCGCGGCCGTCCCCCGCGCGGCGCTTTTGCGCGCCGCGCGCGCCGACTTGCGGGCGGCCCCGACTCTTCTGGCGGCACCTGTTCGAGCTTTTCTTCCCGTCTTTGCCGCGATCTTCGACTTTTCCGACGGTTTGGACGCCGTCCTCTTCGATTTTGGCGCAACGACACGCGAGCGCGGAGCCGCACTCGCCTTGCGCTCACCGGCCACTACTTTCTCGATCGCCGCGGCGACCTCCTTGATCGGCGCCATGCCGTCGACCGTGCGCAGCGTGCCGTGACGCCGGTAATAGGCGATCAGCGGCGCGGTCTGCTCGCGATAGGCGGCAAGCCGCCGATGCAGGACTTCCGAGCTGTCGTCATCGCGCATCGGCTCGCCGCGCGCCTTCATCGCCGCGACGCGGCTTTCGATGCGGCGAACGAGCGCGTCCTCGTCGACCTTCAGTTCGACCACGGCGTCGAGCGCGAGACCACGCTCGGCCAGGATGCGGTCGAGCGCCTGCGCCTGCGGGACGGTCCGCGGAAATCCGTCGAGGATAAAGCCTTTGCGCGCGTCGGGCTGTTCGATGCGCTGCCCCACGATTTCGACGACGACCTCGTCGGGTACAAGCGCGCCACGCGCCATGATGTCTGCGGCTTGCCGGCCGACGGGCGTACCCGCCTTCACCGCTGCCCGCAGCATGTCCCCGGTCGAGAGCTGGATAATTCCGTACTTGGCGACGAGATGCTGGGCCTGTGTTCCCTTGCCAGCCCCCGGCGGGCCCAGCAGGATCAATCTCATCTACGGCGTCCCCTCAGTTTCGATCGCTTGATCAGACCTTCGTATTGATGCGCCAGCAGGTAACCCTGCACTTGCGCCACGGTATCCATCGTCACGCTGACCACGATAAGGAGCGAGGTGCCGCCGAAATAGAACGGCACCGCGGCGTAGGAGATCAGCATCTCGGGGAACAGACATACGATCGCGAGATAAGCCGCCCCGATCACCGTGACCCGCGTCAGCACGTAATCGATATATTCGGCGGTACGCTCGCCGGGCCGGATGCCGGGAATAAAGCCGCCGTGCTTCTTCAGATTGTCGGCGGTCTCGGTCGGATTGAACACGATCGCCGTGTAGAAGAACGCGAAGAACACGATAAGGCCGACATAGAGCGCCAGAAACAGCGGCCGCCCGTGCGAAAGCTGGGTGGTGATGAGCGTGAGCCATTGCGGCCCCTGCCCGGCGGTGAAGTTGGCGATCGTCGTCGGCAGCAGGAGCAGCGAAGAGGCGAAGATCGGCGGAATCACACCCGAGGTGTTGAGCTTGAGCGGCAGGTGGGAAGATTGGCCCTCGAACATGCGGTTGCCGACCTGACGCTTCGGATACTGGATCAAGAGCCGGCGCTGCGCACGCTCCATGAATACGATGAAAGTGATCACGGCCACCGCCATCACCAGGACGATGAGGATGAGCCCGGTCGAAAGCGCGCCCTGGCGGCCGAGCTCGAGCGTGCCGGCGATCGCCGAAGGCAACTGCGCGACGATCCCCGACATGATGATGAGCGAGGTGCCATTGCCGATGCCGCGCTGGGTGATCTGCTCGCCGAGCCACATCAGGAACATGGTGCCGCCGGTAAGCGTAATCACCGTCGAGATGCGGAAGAACAGCCCCGGGTCGCTTACCACGGTGCCTGCACCCTCAAGGCCGACGGAGATGCCGTAGGCCTGGAAGGCCGCGAGCAGCACCGTAAGGTAGCGGGTATACTGGTTGATCATCTTGCGGCCCTGCTCGCCTTCTTTCTTGAGCTGTTCGAGGGTCGGCGACACCGTCGTCATCAGCTGAATGATGATCGAGGCCGAGATGTAGGGCATGATGTTGAGCGCAAAGATCGCCATGCGATGGATACCGCCGCCGGCGAACATGTTGAACATGCCCAGGATACCGCCGGCCTGGGTGCGGAAGATCTGGTCCCAGGCGTTGGGGTCGATGCCCGGCAGCGGGATGTAGGTGCCGAGCCGATAGACGAGCAGCGCGCCGAGCGTGAACCAGATGCGCTTCTTCAGCTCCTCGGCTTTGGCGAGCGCCGAAAAGTTGAGATTGGCCGCAAGTTGTTCCGCTGCCGAGACCATTCGCCGCTCCTAGCCCAGCCCCCCTTCGTCTACGTCTTGCCCGCCGTCCACGCCTTCGCTCAACAGGTAGAAGTCATGCATGCCCGGCACAAGGCAAGGTATGACGTATGGTCAGGCTGCCTGTTCGTTCGCCTCAGCTTTCGGCGCGAGGATTTCGACAGTGCCGCCCGCCTTCTCGACCGCAGCGACAGCCGACTTCGACGCGCCGAACACCGAAAGCGTGACCTTGGCCTTGAGCTCGCCGCCGCCGAGAAGCCGCACGCCATCCTTTGCGCGGCGCAGGATGCCGGCCTTGACCAGCGCGGCGGCGTCGATCTTGGCCGCCGGGTCGAGCTTGCCGGCATCGATCGCCTGCTGCAGGCGGCCGAGATTGACCTCGTTCAGCTTGCGCGCGAACGGGGTATTCTTGAAGCCGCGCTTCGGCAAACGCCGGTGCAGCGGCATCTGGCCGCCTTCAAAGCCCTTGATGCGCACGCCCGAGCGCGCGGTCTGGCCCTTGCCGCCGCGGCCGCCGGTCTTGCCGGTGCCGGAGCCGATACCGCGGCCGATCCGCTTTCGCGCCTTGCGCGCGCCGGGGCGGCCGGCGAGTTCGTGCAGCTTCATGGCGTCACTTCTCCACCACCTCGACGAGATGCGCGACCTTCGCGATCATCCCCCGCGTCTGCGGCGTGTCGGCGAGCTCGGCGACGCGGCCGATCTTGTTGAGCTTCAAGCCCACCAGCGTTTCCCGCTGGCTGTGATGACGGCGCGACGGGCTGCCGGTCTGCCGGACTTTGACGGTTTTTCCCGCGGGCTTGGCGCTCGTCATCGTTTGCTCCCGGATTGAGCTCTTAGTCGGCCGCCTGTTCCGCGGCATCGCCGTCGCGGCGGCGCGCCTGCAGCGCCGACACTTTGACGTTGCGGCGCGCGGCGACCGAGCGCGGCGAGTCCTGGCGCTTGAGCGCGTTGAAGGTGGCGCGCACCACGTTATAGGGATTGGACGTGCCGATCGATTTCGCCACCACATCCTGCATGCCGAGCGTCTCGAACACGGCGCGCATCGGCCCGCCGGCGATGATGCCGGTGCCGGGCGGCGCCGCGCGCAGATAGACCTTGCCGGCGCCGTGCCGGCCGGCGACGTCGTGATGCAGGGTGCGGCCCTCGCGCAGCGGCACTCGCGTCAGCGTGCGCTTGGCGGCGTCGGTCGCCTTGCGGATCGCTTCCGGCACCTCGCGCGCCTTGCCGTGACCGAAGCCGACCCGGCCCTTCTGGTCGCCGACGACGACCAGCGCGGCAAAGCCGAAGCGCCGGCCGCCCTTGACCACCTTGGCGACACGATTGATGTGCACGAGCTTGTCGACAAACTCGCTGTCGCGCTCTTCGGTCCTACGCTCGCGGGGTTCACGGGCCATGTTTCACGATCCTCAGAAATTCAATCCGCCTTCGCGCGCAGCCTCGGCCAGCGCCTTGACGCGGCCGTGATAGAGGTAGCTGCCGCGGTCGAACACCACGTCCTTGACGCCTTTTTCCTGTGCGCGCTGGGCGATGAGCTTGCCGACGGCTTTTGCGGCATCGACATTGGCGCCGGTCTTGAGGCTTTCGCGTGTCGCCTTTTCGAGCGACGAGGCGGAGACCAGGGTGACGCCGCGATCATCATCGATCACCTGGGCATAGATGTGTTTCGAGGAACGGAACACCGAGAGCCGTTTGCGCCCGTGCGACGCGCGCCGCAAGGCGCCGCGCACCCGTCCCTGACGCCGCTCGATCCTGTCCTTGAGCGTGGTCATCGGCGGCTCCGTTACTTCTTCTTGCCTTCCTTACGGAAGATGCGCTCGTCGGCATATTTGACGCCCTTGCCTTTATAAGGCTCGGGCGGCCGGAATTTGCGAATCTCGGCGGCGACCTGCCCGACCTTCTGCCGGTCGCTGCCGGTGATCACGATCTCGACCGGGCGCGGGGTGGCAATAGTGATGCCGTCGGGGATCGGGTAGACGACGTCGTGGCTGTAGCCGAGCGCAAGCTGCAGATTCTTGCCCTGCACCGCGGCGCGATAGCCGACGCCGTTGATCTCGAGCCGCTCCTCGAAGCCCTTGGTGACGCCGGCGATGAGATTGGCGATGAGGGTACGCGAGGTGCCCCATTGCGAGCGTGCGCGCTTGGTTTCACTGCGCGGATCGACCTTGATCTGGCCGCCGTCGAGCTTGACCGCGACCTCGTCAGGCAGCACGACCGAAAGCGCGCCCTTCGGGCCTTTCACCTTGACGGTCTGGCCCTCGATGTTGGCGGTGATCCCGGAGGGAACCGCGACTCCTTTCTTACCGATACGGGACATGAGTTTCAGTTCCGTTGCCTTTAGTCTTCGTCCGCGGTCGCCCGGCCTAGAACACCGTGCAGAGGACTTCGCCGCCGACATTGGC
>JASHXX010000387.1 GCA_030043335.1 Xanthobacteraceae bacterium | reverse complement strand
GCTTCGCCCTGTGCGGGCTCACTGCCGGCATCGCCGGCGTGTTGCTCGCCGGCTATTCGCAGAAGGCGTATCAGGGCATGGGTGACGCCTATCTGCTGCCCTCGATCGCCGCCGTGGTGATCGGAGGCACCCACATCCTGGGCGGCCGCGGCCGCTATCTCGGCACCCTCATCGGCGTGATCCTGATCGTGCTTTTGAATAGCGTGCTCTCGATCATGGAGATGCCGGAGGCGGGCCGGCAGGTCATCTATGGCGGGGTGATCATCCTGATGCTGCTGGTCTATGGCCGCGGCGAGCAGGTCACGAGCTAAAGCATAATCCGGAAAGTGCAGGCCGGTTTTCCAAAATGATCAGGCGCCACTAAGGAGCGAGAGCGAGAATCGCCTCAAGCGTCAGGAGAAACTCATGAACGAACGCGCATCCTCGGTTCCGGCGCTGGGCCAGACCGGAGTTCCGCTCACGCCCACGGCGCCGCCGCCCCTGGGACCGTTGCCCGGCTCCCGCTATCCGGACCCGCACATCGAGTCGTTCAAGAGGCGCAAGGGCGCAATCGGCGGCAGCGGCTTCCCCGCTTTTGCCGGCACCAACGCTGTCGAGCGCATCGCCACCGGATTCCGCTGGGCCGAAGGCCCGGTCTATTTCCCCGCCGGCCGCTATCTTCTGTTCAGCGACATTCCCAACAATCGCATCATGCGGCTGTCGGAGGACGAGAATCATCTCAGCGTCTTTCGCGCGCCGTCGATGAATGCAAACGGCAATACGATCGACCGGCAGGGGCGGCTGATCACCTGCGAACACGCTACCCGGCGGGTGACCCGCACCGAGTTCGACGGCTCGATCACGATCGTCGCGGAGAGCTACGACGGCAAGAAGCTGAACTCGCCGAACGACGTCGTCGTCGCCTCCGACGGCTCAATCTGGTTCACCGACCCGAGATACGGCATCGCCGGCTACTACGAGGGACTCAAGGCCGAACCGGAGCAGGATCGGCAAAACGTCTATCGGGTCGACGCCAAGACCGGCGCGGTGAAAGTCGTGGCCAACGACTTCATCCAGCCGAACGGCATTACGTTCTCCCCCGACGAGAAAAAGCTCTATATCGTCGACACCGGCTATTCTGACGGCCCCGACAAGCCGTCGCACATCCGCGTGTTCGACGTCGATATCGGGGCCGGGAAAGTGTCGAACGGCAGAGTGTTTGCCGGCGATTTCAAGCCCAGCAACAGCGAATGCGCTACGACATCGCGGGCCGGGTCTGGTGCTCGATGGGCTGGGGCGACCCGCGGGAGGATGGCGTGCACTGCTTTGCCCCCGATGGCGAGTTGGTGGGAAAGATTCACATTCCGGAGACCGTCGCCAATCTCTGTTTCGGCGGCCGGTTCAGAAATCGGCTGTATATCTGCGGCTCGACTTCGCTCTATGCGGTCTATACGAGCACGCAAGGCGCGATGAAACCGTGACCAGCGTCGCCTATGGCGTCGCCGACAGCAGCTGCACAGCGGTGCGGATCAGTTCGGGCAGATTGCGGGACTCAAGCTTCTGCTTGAGCTGCGCGCAGACATTGACCACGGTCTTGTAGCTGACGTGAAGCTCTTCGGCGATGCGGCCATAGGCCTTGCCTTCGGCCAACAGCGACAGAGTCTGCAGCTCCCGCGGGGTGAGATCGGCAAGCGGGTTCTGCCGCGCCGAGGCGTGCACCAGCGCGACCTGCATGGCGAGGTCGCCGCCCAAATACGGCGCGCCGGCGCGCACCTTCTGAAATGCCTCCAGCAAATGCTCGGACGAAGTGTCCTTGAGGACGTAGCCGGTGGCGCCGGCCTCGAGCGCGCGCGCGACAATGATCGGGTCGCTGTGCATGCTCAGCACCAGAATGCGCGCGCCTGGATCGTGGGCGCGCATGCGGCGAATGAGCGGCAGGCCGCCGAGTCCGTTCCCCTGCATCGCCAGATCGACAATCACCACCTCAGGACGATGCCGGCGGTAGAGCTTGTAGCCGGAGGCGGCATCGCGCGCCTCGAGCACCGCTTCAACGCCAGCATCCTCCAGCATGCGCCGGCAGCCCTGCAGCACGATCGGGTGGTCGTCGATAACGAGGACGCAGGTCATGCGGTCGGGCCGTTTGTCTGCTTTACCGCGGCGGTCGCTTGCGGGCCGATCATCGGAACGGCAACGCGCACGCAGGTGCCGCGGCCGGGCTCGCTCTCGACACTATATTGACCGCCCAGGCCTTCGACCCGCTCCTGCATGCCGCGAATGCCGAAGCCGGGCGGCGTGCCCGGCTTTATGCCGCAGCCGTCATCGCGGACGGTCAGAACGAGCTGCGCCTCGGGCGCAGCGCAGGCGAGCGCGATAGTTACGTGCCTGGGCTGAGCGTGGCGGATGGCGTTGGTCATGCCCTCCTGCAAGCAGCGGTAGACCGTCAGGTCGATGGTATCGCCATAGCTGGACGAAATATCTCCCGCGGCAAACGCGAACGAAATCTGCGGATGTTGTCGCGCGCGCTCGCGCACCAACTGGTCGAGCATCTCCTTGAGCGGGACATGGCCGAGCGCCATCGGCCGCAGCCGGTCGAGCATGCTGCGATTGATCGCCTGCAAATGCTCGATGATCGAGAGGATGTCGTGCAAGCGCGCCGACACGCCGAGCCTGGCCGGTTCCGGAAGTTCGCCGGCCGCGCTCGCGATCGAGGCGGCATTGGCCTTGAGCCCAAATAGGCATGGACCGACCTCGTCATGCAGCTCGAGCGCGGTGCGCCGGCGCTCATCGTCCTGCGCCGTGATAAGCCGGCGGTTCAGCTCCTGATTCTCCGCGCCGAGCGTCTCCAACGCGAGAGCGAGCGCGTTGAAGTGCTCGGCGATTGCGCCGAGCTCACGCGTCTGCGGACGCTTGAGCCGCACGCTGTAGGTCCGGCGCTCGAGGTCAGAGAGGCCGGCGGCGAGTCCGGTCAGCGGATCGAGCACGCGCCCGAACAGCACATGGAGAATCGCGATCATCGCGACGTTGAGCAGGAAGCCGACCGTCCCGATCGCGACCGCGTTTTCCCAGATCTCTGCGATCTCGTCGGCCGGCTCGCCGTTGATCGCCACCTGTCCGATGCTGCGGCCGTCAACGATCACCGGAACATCATGGGCCTCGACCGGCGGAGCGACGAGCGCCGCGAACCAGCCCGGCGCCGGCGCCCGCCCTTCAGCGCGACGGTCGCCGATCCGCTCGGCATCCGCGGGCAGCGCGATGGGAACGCCGGCCGCGTCGGTGACCGCGATCCTCACGTGGCGGATGGAGCGCAATTGCGTCGGCAGCAGCGCCAGAAATTGCTCGGCGGGAAGCTGCTGGTGGACGAAATTGACCGCCTCGCTCACCAGGAACTCCGCAAGCCGCGTCGATGCCGCGACTTCGACACGCGTCTGGGCGCGAGCCCGCAAGACGGTAACGCTGCCGGCGAGCAGCACGGCGACAAGATCGATGAGCACGAACACCAAGAGGAGCTGAGCACGGATCGAACGTCCATACCAAAGCGCGTGCAGCATCCGCCGCCACGAGGACCGCGGCCGCGATGGCGTCATCAGCGCGGAAGCCGTGTGGGCGCTTATCGTCATTTCCCCCGCTCGCAGGCAAGCGTTTGCCGCATCCTTTCAGTCATGGAAGACTTTTTCAATCCGGCCGGGAGGCGGCAACGGACCGTTGATTGCTGCCGACGCGCGAACCGAACCGGCTTTTGACGAGCCATTTCGGTTGGGATATTCAAGGCTTCGCATCGACGATCAGCGAAGATCCGAGGCCCGCATCAAACTCCCGCCGCACCTCACCGCATGACCATCCGCCTGCATCGCGGCGATCTGCCGGACCTCTCGCGCTATACCGGCGCGGTCGCGGTCGACACCGAAACCATGGGACTCAATCCCGATCGCGACCGGCTGTGCCTCATTCAGCTTTCGCCCGGCGACGGCTCCGCCGACCTGGTGCAGATCCCGCCGCATCCCGCCGACGCGCCGAATCTGAAGCGGCTCCTGACCGACGCCCGGCTCCTCAAGATTTTTCACTTCGCGCGATTCGATCTGGGCATGCTCTACAAGACCTTCGGCGTCATGACCGAGCCGGTCTACTGCACCAAGATCGCTTCACGGCTGGCGCGCACTTACAGCGACAAGCACGGCCTCAAGGATCTCGTGCGCGAGGTGCTGGGCCACGACCTGTCGAAGCAGCAACAACTATCCGACTGGGGCGCGCCGGAGCTAAGCGACGCACAATTGTCCTACGCCGCCTCCGACGTGTTCTATCTGCACGCGCTGAAGGAGCGGCTCGACGCCATGCTCGCGCGCGAAGCACGCGAGCAATTGGCTGCAGCCTGTTTTCGTTTCCTGCCCGACCGCGTGCGGCTCGATCTCGCCGGCTTTGCCGCCGACGACATTTTTGCGCATTCCTAGGGCATGATCCGGAAAGCTGCCCCCAAGACGCCATCCGGGGGTGGCAACCGGGCTCCGATAAGACCACGCCCCAATGGGGCTTTTCGCGCCGAGCGCGGACCCCGGACGGCCCCGCGCGGGCCATATTCGCAGGCGACAACCTGCCCGCGGACCCGCTAAAATCGACTGTCCGCCCGAATCGGGGCAACTGCCAGAGGGGAACAACGGTCTGACCGCCGCCTATCCCGTCGACGTTGCGAGAGATGCCGGCTTCTCGGCGAGTTCTCGCGGCGACATCGAACGGACTTATCGCACCGCGTTGCGGCACAGCCGGCACGTCCGCTGGCTTCGTCTCGGCGTGCCGGCGGGCATCGCTGCGGTGCTGCTCTCGGTCGTGGTTGCCAACTATTTTCTGATCAATGGCTTCCGGCTGCCGGGGGAGCTCGGCAAGCTGGTCATCAAGGGCACCAAGATCACGATGCAGCGGCCGCGGCTCAAAGGCTTCACCAGCGACGCCCGGCCCTATGAGTTCACCGCCAGCAGCGCCGCCCAGGACATCACCAAACCGGATTTCATGGAACTACGCGAACCGCGCGGCAACATGCAGATGCAAGACAAGGCCACGGTCGACCTGTCGGCTAGCTCTGGAACCTACGACATGAAGACCGAGATGCTGACGCTGAAGGACGAGATCCACATCCTGTCCTCGACCGGCTACGAGGCTCGTCTGACCGAAGCGGTAGTCGACATGCGTAAAGGCGAAGTGGTGTCGGAGAAGCCGGTCTGGGTGAAACTGCTCCACGGCGTTCTCAACGCCAAGCGGCTTGAGGTCGTCGACAATGGCGGCGTGATCCGCTTCGGCGGCGGCGTTGCGATAACCCTGCAACCCGACAAGGCTCAGGCGAAGGTGAGCGAACGATGACCGGCCGGCTCCCATTCTGGGCTGCAGCCTTGGCGTTGGCGGTGTCGCCGGCGGCCGCGCAAGGCCAGCACCCGGCGGTCCAGAACCCGGTTCAAAGCCTTGTTCAGGGCGAGAACAAGGATCTGCCGATTCAGATCGAATCCGCCACGCTTGAGGTGCGCGATAAGAGCAAGATCGCGACCTTCTCCGGCAATGTGCAAGTGGTCCAGGGCGACACGACGATGAAATGCCAGACGCTGGTCGTGTTCTATGGCGCCGAGGACGGCGCTGCGTCCAAGAACGCGCCAAGCAACGAGCCCGCGGCGGCCAAGCCGCAGGCGGCGGCATCGGGCCAGGCGGCGGCACCGGGTCAGGCGGCGGCACCGGGTCAGGCAGCGGCGGTACCGCAAGGCGCGCAGGATATCCGCCGGATCGAAGCGCGCGGCGGCGTCACGGTGATCACCAAGGAGCAGAACGCCAGCGGCGATCTCGGCGTCTACGACCTCAAGGCCAAGACGATTACGCTGACCGGCAACGTCGTGGTCACCCAGGGCAAGAATGTGCTCCATGGCGACCGCGTCGTGGTCGATACCGCAACCGGCAATGCGCGGGTCGAATCCAACGCGGCGACCGCACAAAACCGGGTCCGGGCGCTTATTCTTCCCGGCAAGGACGCTAATGGCGGCTCGACCAATATGATGTCGCTCGGCCCGCAGAATCGGTCGAATTGAGCCGGCAACGGCAGCATCGCCCCCTTAAATCGGCTAGAGTCCCCCCGCCAGGAGCCGCGACCAACCGCGATTCGCATTTGAGCTTTCCCCGAGGCGGGCGTGCAGGACATCTTTTCATATTTTCGCCGCCGTAGTCCGGCGCGCCGCAGGACGATTTCGGCGGCGGAGGAGGAGGAGATCGACCTCGCCAATATGGGCGGCGCGATCAACGGCACATACCTCGATATCGCAAGCCTGCCGGGCCCGCCGCAGAAGGCACGCGACAGGCGCCCGCCTGCGCCAGCACCGCAACCGGCGCCGGCTGAGATCGCTGCCCAGCCGCACCCCCGGCCGCGGCGACGGGTGGACGGCAACGGCGCGGCGCAGCTGGAACGCAGGAGCCTCCTCTCGGTCCACAACGTGGAGAAGAGCTTCGTCGGGCGCAAAGTAGTCAAGGGCGTCAGTCTTTATGTGCGCAAGGGCGAGGCGGTTGGCCTCCTCGGACCCAACGGCGCCGGCAAGACCACGGTCTTCTATATGATGACCGGCCTCATCAACGCCGACAAAGGACGCATCGAACTCGACGGCTTCGACGTGACGCCGCTGCCGATGTACCAGCGCGCCCGCCTCGGCATCGGCTATCTGCCGCAGGAAGCCTCGATTTTCCGCGGCCTCAATGTCGAGCAGAATATCCGCGCCGTGCTGGAAGCGGTCGAGCCCGACCCCAAGCGGCGCGATCATGATCTCAACGCACTGCTCGAGGAGTTCAACATCGCGCGGTTGCGCAAGACGCCGTCGATCGCGCTCTCCGGCGGTGAGCGGCGCCGCGTCGAGATCGCCCGGGCGCTCGCCACCCGCCCGAATTACATGCTGCTCGACGAGCCCTTCGCCGGCATTGATCCAATCGCCGTCGGCGACATCCAGTCGCTGGTGCGGCATCTGACCAATCGCGGCATCGGCGTGCTCATCACCGACCACAATGTGCGCGAGACGCTGGGCCTCACCGACCGCGCCTACATCATCTATTCCGGCGAGGTACTGATGGAGGGCCGCGCCGACGATATCGTCAACAACCCTGACGTGCGGCGGCTCTATCTCGGCGAGGAATTCAGGCTTTAAGAATCCCAGCCTTAAGCCTGTCGGAAATCGGTTGACGACAGCGTAACCGAACTGCTGTAGACAACAAGCAAGAATCGGACCAGTTCGGCCAGTTTCGCGCATGGCACTTTCGCAGCGACTCCAGATCCGCCAGAGCCAAGCCCTGGTGATGACGCCGCAGCTGATGCAGGCGATCAAGCTGCTGCAGCTCTCCAATCTCGATCTGGTCGCCTATGTGGAAGCCGAACTCGAGCGCAATCCGCTGCTCGACCGCGGCGCGGAAAGCGAGCCGGCGGCGGCGGTCGAAGCCGCCGCCGAAGGGCAACCACCCGATCAGCCGTCCACGAATGGCGAAACGTGGAACGGGTCCGGGACCGAGGCCAGCACAAATACTGCCGAGGAACGCAGCGACAGCGGCGCTGACGACGTGCCGCCCGAGGATGCCGAGCCCGGGCGCCCGCGCACCTCCGAGCTTCCCGCCGGCTACTCGGAGTGGGCGCGAGTTGGCTCAGGCGGCCGCGACGACGGCGATTACAATCTCGAAGCCTTCGTTTCGGCCGAGACGACGCTGGCCGACTGGCTGCGCGAGCAGCTTGCGCTCGCCGTCGCCGATGCGCCGCGGCGCATGATCGGCCAATACCTGATCGACCTCGTCGACGAGGCCGGCTATCTGAGCGCCGATTTCGCCGCGATCGCGGAGAAACTCGGCACCAGTGTCAAAGAGGTCGAGGCCGTGCTCGGCATCCTGCAGAGCTTCGATCCACCGGGAATATGCGCGCGCGATCTCGCCGAATGCCTGACGCTTCAGCTCAAGGAGCGCGATCGCTTCGATCCGGCGATGCAGGCCTTGATCGCGCGCCTCGATCTCGTGGCCAAGCGCGATTTCGCCGCGCTGAAGAAGATCTGCGGCGTCGGCAACGAGGATCTCGCCGACATGATCGCAGAGATCCGCCGGCTCAATCCCAAGCCCGGTCTCGCCTTCGGTTCGGTGACGGTGCAGCCGATTGTGCCGGATGTTTTCGTGCGGCCCGGGCCGGACAATGGCTGGATCGTCGAGCTCAATTCCGACACCTTGCCGAAGGTCCTGGTCAATCAAAGCTACTACGCCGAGGTGTCGGCCACGGCGCGTCGCGACGCCGAAAAATCGTACCTCGCCGATTGCCTGCAGAGCGCCACCTGGCTGGTGCGCGCGCTCGACCAGCGCGCGCGGACCATCCTCAAGGTCGCCAACGAGATCGTGCGCCAGCAGGACGGTTTCTTTGCCCATGGCGTCGAGCACCTGCGCCCGCTCAACCTGAAAACCGTGGCCGAGGCCATCGGCATGCACGAATCGACCGTCTCGCGAGTCACCGCCAACAAATACATGGCGACTACCCGCGGTATCTTCGAGCTCAAATACTTCTTCACCTCGGCGATTGCGGCTGCGCACGGCGGCGAGGCGCATTCTGCCGAGGCGGTGCGTCACCGCATCAAGCAGTTGATTGACGCCGAGACCGCCGCCGACGTGCTTTCCGACGACACCATCGTCGAGAAGCTGCGCGAGGCCGGCATCGACATTGCGCGGCGCACTGTCGCCAAATATCGCGAAGCCATGCGGATTCCCTCCTCGGTGCAGCGGCGGCGGGAAAAACACGCCGCCGCGGTGACCTGATTCCGGTTCGGCGCCGGCGGCGCGAACGCGGATCAAGGCGGATGGGGGCCAGCATTTCCGCCGCGTTGACTCCGCGCTCGCCAATGCCTAGGTCGAAACAAGCGGACAATGCGCGGCGAGCGGAGGCTGCCATGTCGTTTCGCGTTTCCGGCAAGAATCTCGACATCGGCGAAGCGCTGCGAGAACGGATCAACAACCGGATCGCCGAAGCCTTGGGCAAGTATTTCGACGGCGGCTATTCCGGCCACGTGACCATCGCCCGCGAGGGATTTGGTTTTCGCACCGAATGCGCGATCCACCTCGATTCGAAAGTCACATTACACGCCGAAGCGATGGCGCCGGACGCCTATGCCAGCGCCGATCAGGCGGCGCTGCGGGTTGAAAAGCGGTTGCGTCGCTACCACCGCCGCCTCAAGGATCGTCGCCCGCCGCCCGATTTGGAACGATGATCGCCGCCCGGCAGCGCCGGTCCATGGAACTTCCGAGCGCCGGCGGGCATTTCCGGCCGGATGGGTCCGGCCGAAGCCGAGCCCGCGGATGCCCATTGACGCGATTGCCGACGCTCCTTATGGTCCGCCGCCCTTGAGCGCGATGACGGAAGACGGGCAAGGGTTTTCGAAAACGATTCGTGCTCAAATAGAAGTCAGCGCCGGACAACGGCTTGGCCCCCCAGGTCCCATTCATGCCACTCACCGATCTCGTCGCGCCGAACGCGATTATCCCGGCGCTGAAGGTCAACAACAAGAAACAGGTGCTGCATGAGCTCGCGGCGCGCGCCGCGGCACTCAGCGGCCAGAACGAGCGTACGATCTTCGAAATCCTGATGCAGCGCGAGAAACTCGGTTCGACCGCGATCGGTAACGGCATCGCCATCCCGCACGGCAAGATGCCGGACCTTGGCCGCCTGTTCGGGCTGTTTGCACGGCTCGACCGGCCGGTCGATTTCGAGGCGCTTGATGGCCAGCCCGTCGATCTCATTTTTCTGCTGCTGGCCCCGGAGGGCGCCGGCGCCGATCATCTGAAGGCGCTGGCGCGCGTGGCGCGGCTGCTGCGCGATCCCGCTATCGCCCACAAGCTGCGCGCATCGCAGGATGCCGAAGCACTATATGCCGTCCTCGCCATGCCGTCGGCGAGCGCTGCATAGGTATCAGGGTATCAGGGATCAGAAAGGCCAGCGACGAATTCGCCGGCCTTCATCCTGATACCTGATAACCGACCATTGATCCCTGATCAGTGCACGCTCACCATCTCGAGCTGCTGGCTTACGGCGTTGGCGATCGCGGCCTCACGGCTATCGGTGAGCATGATCGGGGTGCCGTCCGCAGCGTGCAGCGCGAACAGCTTCAGCCCGGGCTGAATTTGCGGCACCTGCGGGAATAGCGCGGGAACGTCTTCCGAACGGATCGTCTTCACATAGGCGATCTGCCCATCGCCGAGATGGGCCAGCGCTTCGGGAGACATTGCGATCTGTTTCATTCCAGAACCGTTGATTTCCGAGGTCATGGCACTCGACTCCTTTCCTAAACGCGGTCGAGTCCTATTCAGTTTCATCACTTTCGGTGATGGCGATCGACCTCACGATGCGCTCCGGCTGAGGCCGCACCAGATCGATCGACAGCAAGCCGTTCTTCAAATCCGCGCCCGAAACCTCCATGCCCTCCGCCAGCACGAAGCTACGCTGGAATTGGCGCGCGGCGATGCCGCGATGGAGGTATTGCCGGCTCTTGTCGTCCTGCTGCCGGCCGCGAATGACGAGCTGGCTCTCCTCCAGCGTCACGTCGAGCTGATCGCGGGTGAAGCCGGCGACCGCGAGCGTGATGCGCAACCGCTCCGGCGCATTTCCGTCTCGCGCGATGCGCTCGATATTATAGGGCGGATAACCATCGGCCGCTTTGGCGACGCGATCGAGCATGCGCTCGATCTCGTCGAAACCAAGGAGGAACGGCGACGAAAGCGACGAAACCCTGGACATGGTTTCAAAGTCCTTGCAAAGCGACTTTGCGGGGCCCGCATGGCGCCCCGTTCGTCCGGCGGAATTCGATCCCACCGCAATGGGAACATATGGCGTGGCGAGCAACCGGCCGCAAGGGCCGCGCGGCGCGCCCAGGCCGGTAAGCGCCCATAGTTAAAAGGCTTTTTACGATCGCCGGAGAACCGCGCTGGCTTAAGGCCAGCGCAGCGGCCCCGGCAACACCCGTTCCGCCTCGGCCGCCAGCTGCGCCTCATGCCGACCGGCGAAATTGGCGGCAGCGGCGATCACGACCACGGCGGCAATGCCGATGATGATGACCATCGGCCCGGCGATGCGCTCGACCTGGCGGCCCAGCATGTAAGCGGCAAACCCGAAGAACGCCGCCCAGGCGAATGCGCCCGCGGCGTTGGCGAGCAAGAACTGCCGCCACGGCATCCGATTGGCTCCGGCCAGGATGCCGGCGAGTGCGCGCAGCACCGGCACGAAGCGGGCGACGACGATGATCTTGCCGCCGTGGCGCAGGAACAAATACTGCCCGAGCTTGATCCGGCTTTCAGTGATTCGCAGATAATTGCCGTAGCGCAACAGCAGCCAGTAGCCGAACTCCCGACCGATCACATAGCCGACCGACTGGCCGACGATCGCCGCCACCGTTGCGGTGAGAACGACCTCGACAATGTTGAGATCATGCATCGTGCCGGCAAAGATCGCGGCCAGGATGAGGACGGTTTCGCCGGGCACGGGGAGGCCGACGCATTCCAGGCCGATGATCGCGGCGACGACGACGAGACCGTAAGCGTGGATGAGGTGCGCGATACTGGGCATCATCTGGGGTTGAGACGAGGGGACTTGGGTGAGCCAAGATTGGCGGTAATCGGCCCGCCTTATATGGGATTTTTCATTATGACGACATGCCGTGACGCCGCAATGGCGCTCGCCGGGATTCGGCGCTAAACCGGCGCGGACGGCGTGTATCGAAGCGGCGCGGGGGAACGCATGCAGGCGAATGGCGTCCGCTGGCGGCTGTTAAGTCCGCTCTGCGCATTGCTGCTCGTCCTCGGCGGCTGCGGACATGATTACGGCTCGACCGACCGGGAACCGGCGACCGAGGAGGAGATCAACGTTCCTCCGACCAACTACAAGGCCGAGATTCTCGGCGCCATGCACGCTTACCTGAACGATCCCAGCGGGATTCGCGATTCGGCGATTTCAACGCCGGCGGTCAAGCCTCTGGGAAATTCGAGACGCTACATTGCCTGCCTGCGGTTCAACGCCAAGAGCGGCAAAACCTATAGCGGGATGAGGGAGATTGCCGCCGTCTTCATCGCCGGCCGGTTCGACCGCTTCGTCGAGGCCGCGCACGAGGCGTGCGCTGACGCGGCCTACACGCCGTTCCCCGAGCTCGGAAAACTGTCGCGCTGACGGCCGCGGTGGCGCGGCGACGGCTGCGGCCGGCATCGGCGCAAGCCAGTTGAAATCGGCGACGATCCTGGTCTTACATCGCGGCAAGGCGACTGGACGAAGGAGGCAATCATGAACTTCGCGCAGATCGCGACCTGCGGCGCCGCGCTGATGGCGCTGTTAGTGCAGTGCGCCGCGGCGGCACCGGCGCTTGCGGTCCACGACGTCAACATGCGGCAAGGACCCGGAACAAATTATCCCGTCGTCACCACGATTCCCGGCGGCAGCAATGTCGAAGTCAACAATT
>JASHXX010000386.1 GCA_030043335.1 Xanthobacteraceae bacterium | reverse complement strand
GCAGTGCCGCAAACTTCGTCCGGGCGAACGGTCGGGAGCACCGGATCAGAGCAGCGGCCGGCCGTATCGACGCGATTCGTGCCGGCTTTGACCGTCCCAGTGGGCCGCCGTCGAAACCAAATAACACGGTCAGACTTGCAACGCCTGGGCTAAATCGCGCAAGCTGCCCGTGGCGCGGCGTCGAAGCGCTAAGGTTTGCCGCTCCTTCCCGACCACAAACATTGGAGCATCCGGTGAATCGCCGATCTTTGCTGACATCCGCCCTTGTTGCGTTGGCCGCGCGGCGGCTTCCGCTCCCTGCCTGGATAAGCTCCGCGCACGCGGCCGATCCCCAATGGCAGCACGGCATATCACCGTTCGGCGAATTGAAATATCCATCCGGGTTCAAAAAATTCGACTACGTCAACGCCAACGCGCCGAAGCGCGGCACGGTGCGGCAGATCGCGCTCGGGACCTTCGACAACTTCAATACGGTCGTTGATGGCATCAAAGGCGCGCTGGTCCAGGGCATCGAGCTCAACTACGACACGCTGCTGGTTGCGGCGCTCGATGAGGTGTCGAGCGCATACGGGCTTATTGCCGAGGGCGTGCGCTGCCCCGAGGATTTCTCCTCGGCCACCTTCAAGCTGCGCGCCGCGGCAAAGTGGCACGACGGCACGCCGGTCACGCCGGATGACGTGATCTTCTCCTACGACACGTTCAAGAAGTTAAGTCCGCAGATCGCCGCCGGCCTGGTCAACGTCGCCAAGGCCGAGAAGGGCGGCGACCGCGAGGTCACCTTCGTGTTCAAGGGCGCCGGCCACCACCGCCTCCCCGAAGTCCTCGGCCAGCTCACCATCTTGCCGAAGGCCTGGTGGGAAGGCGCCGACAGCGACGGCAAGAAGCGCGACATCAGTGGGACCACGCTTGAGCCGCCGCTCGGCTCGGGGCCTTACCGCATCAAGGAGTTTTCGGCCGGCCGCAGCATCGTTTTTGAGCGGGTCAAGAATTATTGGGGCGCGGAGGTCAACGTCAATATCGGCCGCGATAATTTCGACGAGGTGCGGTTTGAATATTTCCGCGACGGCACCGCCGCGCTCGAGGCCTTCAAGGCGGACGCCGCCGATTGGCGGATCGAGAACAGCGCCAAGAGCTGGGCCACCGCCTATGATTTTCCGGCGGTCGCCGACAAACGCGTCCTGCTTGAAGAATTTCCGATCAACAATGTCGGCCTGATGCAGGCCTTTGCCTTCAACATACGCCGCGCCAAATTCCAGGACCCGCGCGTGCGGTTGGCGTTCAACTATGCCTTCGATTTCGAGGAAATGAACAAGCAGCTCTTCTTCGGCCAGTATAAGCGCATCGCCAGTTACTTCGCCGGCACCGATCTTGCCGCCACCGGCCTGCCGACCGGCCGCGAACTCGAGCTGCTGGAGAAGCTGCGCGACAAGGTTCCCGCCGACCTCTTCAAAAAGTCGTATGCCAATCCGGTCGGCGGCGATCCCGCCGCCGTGCGCGGCAATACGCGCGAGGCGCTGCGCCTGTTTAAGGAAGCGGGCTACGAGGTGCGCGACCAGCAGATGGTCAACGCCAAGACCGGCGAGCCCTTTGCGGTTGAGTTTCTCGGCAACAGCCCGCTATTCGAGCGTGTCTTCCTGTTCTACAAGCCGTCGCTCGAGCGGCTCGGTATCACCGTCGACGTGCGCACGGTCGACGAGGCGCAATACGAGAACCGGCTGCGCGGCTGGGACTTCGACGTCATTACTTACGCGTGGCGAGAATCGCAGCTGCCGGGCGACGAGCTGCGCGATTATTGGACCTCGCCGGCGGCCGATGAGGCCGGCTCGGACAATATGATCGGGATCAAGAATCCGGCGGTCGATGCGCTGGTCGACCAGGTAATCGCGGCCAAGACCTATGACGATCTCGTCGCCGCGGCGCGAGCGCTCGATCGCGTGCTGCTGTGGAACAACTACGTCGTGCCGCAGTGGAGCTACAGCAAGTTGCGCACCGCGCGCTGGGATCGATTCAGCCATCCCGAGCCGTTGCCGAAATACGGCATCTCCGCCTTCCCGGCGCTGTGGTGGTGGGACGCCGCCAAGGCGGCCAAGCTGGCAAGCCGGCAGTGACCTAGTCGGCTGGCGGCGCAGCTATTTCCGGCGGCCGCCGCCGGCGCAAGCGCCGCGAGATCGTAGGCAGTTCTCCCCGAATCGGATACGATTCGCCAAGGCGAATCACGCCTGGGCTTGGTGGGAGGCCTGGAAGTGACCAGCACCATCATCACAGTGGCCACCATGAAGGGCGGCAGCGGCAAGAGCACGGTCGCAAGCTGCCTTGCGGTCTATTGGCATCTGCGCGGGCGGCGCCCGACGCTGATCGACGCCGATCCGCAGCGCTCGATCATGCGGCTCGCCGCGCGCGAACGGGCGCTGGGCGGCGTCGCCGTGGTCGAGGACGCGACCGAGGACGCCTCGAAGACCGCCCGGCGCCTCGCCGCTACGAGCGGCCTGGTGATCATCGATACGCCGGGGTTTCGCTCGAAAACGACGCTCGATTGCCTCGCGGCGGCCGATTTTCTGCTGGTTCCGGTCAAGCCGTCGCCGTTCGACGTCGACCGTATGCTCGATACGCTTGGCATCCTGACCGGCCGGGCGGACGGCCCGCAGCCGCTCTACCGCTGTCTCTTGACGCAGACAACGCGCGACTCGGTGATCGCCAGGCACATCCGCGCCGAGCTTGCCGAAGCCGGCTTGCCGGTCCTGCAAAACGAGATGACGAACCGGGTCGGCTATCCGGAGGCATCGCTCTGGGGTGCGACACCCAGTTTGATCAG
>JASHXX010000385.1 GCA_030043335.1 Xanthobacteraceae bacterium | reverse complement strand
CTTGTGCTGGCCAAAGACGACGGCCAGTGGGGCGCATGGTGGGAAGCCATACCGGTCGAGAAAGCCGGCGACAGTTTCAAGCTGCGCTGGCGCGACAACTACGCGAACTCGCCGCTCATCACGCGGCCACGACTCGATTTGGCGCTGATCTGCCCCGACGCTGCGTGACTGCAAACGCTGGATCGCTCGGGCCTTTGGCAGGTCCGAGCATCCACTCTCACCTGCAGACCTGCAGGCCCATTGGAACCCAAACGACTTTCTGCCTTTCGTGCAGGGCCAAGCAACGGCTTGCGCAAAGCAAAGCGCTTCGCGGCACAACGATGATCTTCACAGGAGACAACCAACATGACCAAGACCGAAGCCATTCGCGCGCTCAACGACGAGTTACGTCAGAACCTTACAACTGGGACAGCCTTGATAACCGCTGGAGTTGCGGCCCTGGGCGCTGAAGCAGTCGCCCGCATCGCAAAAACCATCGCGGTCTACGACGATTTCTGCCACGCCAACGACCCTTACGAAGAGCACGATTTTGGTTCGTTCGAAGTTGATGGGCATAAGATCTTTTTCAAGATCGATTGTATGAAGAGCCAGGAGTCAAGAGCGCAAGTGGAGACCCCGTCGTCACCCGTGTCACCCGTGTGCTGACGATCATGCTGGCTGAGGAGTACTGACGTCCAAAAAGGTCGTCCCCACAATGAATGTGGGTCTTTTTTGTCACGACGAAATTCACTTAACTCCGCGACGCAAACCCGACCATTCTTGCTTCGGCCGTGACCATGCGCACCGGCGCATTGACTTGTATACGGTCGAAGGCCCACGCCTTCGCACCACAATCAGTATTCACGTAAGCCGGAGCCTGAAAGGCACGGGAGGCGACCAAACTACTACTGGGCTGCAAAGAGCCATCAATCTTCCCGGTCGCCAACCCGTCTCGCCGCTCGCAGGGCGAGCTCAGAAACACCAACCTCCTTGTGGTTTATGCTTTGAGCGTGGCGCCTTCCGGCACGACGCCTTGCTCGACAAACCGCCAGAGGGCGATCACCAGCTTGCGAGCCAAGGCAACGATGCCAACCTTTCGCCCCCTCATGCCCTGGCCGCCGAACCGCTCGTGCCACCACAGCGCGAGCTTGCTGTTCGGCTGGTAGCGAAGCCAGAACCAAGCAAGCTCGACAAGTGTCTGTCGCGCGAGCTTCGTCCCAGCTTTGTTGATTCCGCGATCTCGGCTTGCTTCGCCACTCGCATATGGACTCGGCGCAAGCCCGATGAACGACGCAAGGTGTCGTCGCGTTTCGAAAGATCGATGGAAGACTTCGGCGACGAGCACAGTTGCAGTCGTCTCACCGACCGAGCCGAGCGTTGTCAAGCGTCGAACCTTGTCCCGGTGCGGGAAGCTGCTCGTCTCGTCGGTGAGTGCCGCCTTCCGATCCGCTTCGACTTCCGCAATTTGATCGCAAATGAACTCATAATGCCGGATCATGCGTTCAATGTCGCGACGTAGAAACGGCGGCAACCGACGGCCATCCCCGGTCATCATCTTATCGAGGCGACCTTGCAGCCGTTTGCCAATTCGCTTGCTGCTAAGCCAAATGCCGTGCAAAGCGAGTAGCCCTTTTATCCGCCCGACAATACGGGTCCGCTCCTCCACTAAGTTCTTGCGCTCGCGCTCGATGCGCTTGGCGTCTTCCTCCTCGACCGTCGGAATGCGTACAGCCGTCGCAACGGCACGATCGCCGGAAAGCCAGGTTCGAAGGATTCGGGTCATCTCCTCGGCATCAAGCCGATCTGTCTTGGCGAGCCGACCTCGGCGTGGTTTGAGAAAGCTCGCCGGGTCGAATACGATCGTACGAATGCCCCGGGCCATGAGCAGGCGTGCGAGCCAAAATCCGTCGTATCCGACTTCGTAACAAAGCACGATCTCAAGCGAACGAGACGCGTCCCGCATAGCCCGCGCTCGCCCAGTCTCCAGAATGCTGACCAAGCGATCCACGTCACCAGCACTCACCCTGTGGACACTCGCGCGGCCATTCTCCGGTGGGGCAAAAGCGCAAACCCAGGTCGATTTGCTGAGTTCAAGCGCCACGCAACACACGTCATTGACGGCGAATGAAATTGTCATGAGCAGAGCTCCTTTGTCGATCACGTCGGTGACCACTCAGGAGGCCACGATTCGTGGCCTGTCCGCTCCATAGGATCTACTACGACAGGTCGCGGTCCTACCACTCCCCAGACCCTTCAGATCCCTCGGTGACCGAGCGAGTTATTACAATTATGCTGGCTCACGAGTACTGATTTTGCGCGCGCGCCACGATTACCGCACCGGGCAGGTACCTGGGAATGGGAAGGATGGGCACGAGAATGTCACGGCGGCAGCAAAGCTGCGTGCGGAGCTGATCGCCGCCGAGCGTGAATATATCTATCGGCTCTTGCAGAACGGCCAGATTACCGACGAAGCACGCCGGCGCATCGAGCGCGAGCTTGATCTTGAGGAGGCAAGCCTCGCGGTCAGACATGGGGAGAGAAATGCCGCTCTAGATCGCGCCGTTGATAACACCAACCGCCGCGGTCGAAGCGGCCGGGTAAACCTAGACCCCAAGGTCCTCGGCTCTATGCGCGTTGCTACCGCATGCAAGAACCCGCGACCGCTACTCGCCGGGCGAGCCCAGCGATTTAGCGTCTGATACACTACACGGGAGTTTGCCATTCATGAGCGCAATCGAATTGCCGGATAGCATACGTGCGCAATGGCCATGGAAAGCGCGTTCAGCGCGCGTCAACGGCTGGCGCATGAGCTACATCGACGAGGGCACGGGCGACCCAGTCGTATTGCTGCATGGGAATCCGACGTGGGGCTTTCTGTACCGCGATTTTATCAAGCCATTGATCGCGGCGGGACATCGCGTGCTCGTGCCCGACATGATCGGCTTCGGCCTGTCGGAAAAGCCGACACGCGAACAGGCGCACAGTCTCGACGGGCATATCGCGAACCTTACGGCGCTGATGCGTCAACTCGATTTGAATGAGATCACCCTCGTCTGCCACGACTGGGGCGGACCGACTGGGTTCGGTTTCGCGCTCACCGATCCGCACCGCATCAAAGCGCTGGTCATCATGAGCACATGGGCTTGGCCCCTGCCGCCGGCTGAATTCCATACCCGCGTTGTGCCGTGGCGCATGATGCATGCGCCGCTCGTCGGCCCCTATTTACTCGGACGTCACAACGCCCTTGCGGCGAGAGGCGTCTATCTCTCTGTCGTGGACCGCAACAAATTCAAGGTGCGAGGCCAGGCTGCTTATGACGCGATCCTACCGGATCACGCGGCGCGGCTCCTCACTTGGACATGGCCGCGTTGGATCCCACTGGACGACGCGGCGCGCGCGTTCGACCGTTTTGCCTGGTTCGAACGCGAACTGCCCAAGATCGACAGGCCGGTGATGATCATCTGGGGGCGTGAGGACGACGTATTCGACTACAAGACCTTTTCGGCGCGTTTCAAGAAAATGCTGCCGCAGGCGGAAGGTCCGCACCTCGTCACGGGCCGACATTTTCTGCAGGAGGATTCTGGACCCGAGATTGCGAAACTCATCATTGATTTCCTGGTGCGGAACAGCACGAGAGGCTGATATGGCAGACGTGAACAAGATCGACGCCCCGGCTTTGGCCGGCAAGAGGCGCGCCTTTGTGCTGGCCGAAGACCGCGTCGGTCACTACCCGGAATTTCGCGCTTTCTTTTCGAGGACCTTCGATCTTGACCGCAACGGCCTGGCGGAGCCCGGTTATATCTCCTCGCCTTCGGGCCTCGTCTATGTCTTGGTATTCATCGGGCGCAGCGGCGAGCCGTTTCCTGCAGGCGTGGAGATCTATGCTCTGCCTGATGCGCTCGAACCACTGGAAGACGCTGCGGTCGATCGCGATCTCTGGACAATCCTGCGCTGGATGATTGCGGGCGTCGGCGGAGAATGGACGGTCGAGAAGCTTGAGCAAACCGGTTTGCTGTTACGCATCCCAGCCGCGCTCGACGATAACGTCCGCAACGACTGACCGTATTGGTCTGGAAAATCGCAATATTCGAACGAGTGTCTGCGAACTATCTCTATTTCTCAGGAAACGCGATATCGGCCTGCGGCTCTATTTTGCGGGTCATACCTTCTCCGGCGTCTTATTGAGCATCGCTGTGAATACCGAGATGTCGGCGTTGCGAAGGGTGATTGGTCGGAAATGCGACGGGAAAAATGACGGCTCGAATGTGCCCTCAAAGTATGGACATGGCGGGTTGACAATCTCTTCGAGCAATATTCCCAGCGTGGCAGGGTACCAGGCATAAGGCACAACAAAGCCGCGAACCGTATAAACGTGGCCCTTCACCGGAAGATTTGGACAGCGTGTGATGAACGTGGGATCGAACACGCGGTTTTCTCCCACAAATCTGTCATCGAGACAGACGACGCGCTGACCGATGTGAAACATTATAAATGTTCCGACCGACGCACCACGGATCGTTATGTCACTGCCGACGACACGCCACCACAAACGTGAGACAAATTTTGCTAAAGCCGGCAAGGTCAGTTAGTCGGGCGGAGCACACCAAAGGCCCAGTTTCGCCCCAAGCCGCGAAAGAGCGCTTGGTTGATCCAAACCATTGCAAACGGTTCTAGAATCCGAGCTTGCTTCATTCCACCAGCATCGAGCGCCTCATAGCCAAGTGCACTTACAAGCTGGCCGACGGTAGCTTTCGCGGCATCGTCCTCGCCTGCCAGGAACATGACCGGTCGGGTCTTAAAGCGATGGCCTGCCGTCATCATTTCCGCTCCCACCTGATTAAACGTTTTTACTACCTTTGCGCCAGGGATCCAGGAAGCTACCGTTTCCCCACCCGACGTGGTGTACCCTCGCTCAAGCCCAAGCACACCATCCTTCATCGCAAGCGGGTTCATACAATCAATGATAATCTTGCCTCTCAGGTCACCGAGCGATTTCACCGCATTTTCGGCAAGGGGCCACGGTAGGGCCAGAACCACGACATCACCCTCACGTGCCGCGTCTGCCGCTAGAGCTGCTTTGGAACCAGTTCGCTCGCATAAAGCTTTTAACTCTGCTTTCGCAAGATCGCGCACACCAAATACGATAGTGTGACCGACTTCGGCCCAGCCGCTGCCGAGGGCAGACCCTACTTTCCCTGCTCCGATCACTGCAATTTTCATGGCCTAACTCCTTACATTGCACCGCAATGCCATTCGATCACTTCGTCCGCGCGGCCGACAAGGGCCGAACGCCCGATTCCGAACTGCGAGAGGACTCTTGCTCAATTCAACGACGGAAGGCTGACGTTCAAAGAATGGCCGCAGGGGGCACATCCGTTGGGCCCGGCTCCTCGGTCACGTCAACGATGCCGGTTTCAACTGCAGTGGTGCTTGGTCCCTTCATAGCTCCCACATTCTTACGCGCCAGCTTCTTGGTCCCAGAGCGTTTGGGTTTAGCCTTGGCTAAGCGCTTTCGCGGCATCGGCTTGGCCGTGGTCGGTTTCGCCGTTTTTTCGTCGCGCAGGCTTGGAGGCCTTACGCGCCTTGGTGCGCGCGACTTGCCTCTCCGTACCGTCGCTCGCTTCCTCTGTTGAGCCATAATAGCCGCCTGTTCTGGTGGTCGCCGATTAGCTCATTCAATATTTACTGAACCTCGAAGAAAGCAAGGCAAGCACGTCCCATAGCGGCGACAAGGGTCGGGAATCGCTGCGGCGAAGGCCCAAAAAACAACGATTCCGGTGGCGAGCGAAAATCGTCGTACCAGCGCACACTTGGCGATTTTTTGATGCGACCACATTCACTTGTTCGAGTTCCTAATGTGCTCGGATTTCCCGCGAGTACCAAGGGACGAGGGTATGAGTAGTCTAGTTTCCCGCATTGTGATGCGGGTAGCATACGGCGTAAGCCAACTACCACGGGTCGCCTGGTATGTTGGACACGGTCTAGCCCTGCGCCAACTCTCCGAAGTTACGCGGCGACAAGAGAATCCAAGGCCACGACGGCGACCTTATACCGATAAGCCGGTGCCAGATCGTGTCCGCATATACGAAGATATGGCTAAGCTCTTTTTGCAAGATCTCGCCAATGTGGAAGCGGGCATTTACCCCCTTCCCGATGATAACGACGGATCTGTACTCGCGTTGCTGCATCGCTCGCGACTGTTTTTCGAGGATCTCCCTGCAATCCATCGGCGTCGAGAGCGCGGCGCATACAACGAGGTCCTAACCGAAGAAACGCGGGGGAAGCGGCCCCGCTACTACCTGCAGAACTTCCACTTCCAGTCAGGCGGCTGGATGACAGACGATTCGGCCGAGACATATGACACCCAGGTCGAAGTGCTCTTCAACGGCACCGCTAATGCC
>JASHXX010000384.1 GCA_030043335.1 Xanthobacteraceae bacterium | reverse complement strand
GAGCCGAAATCGATGTCGAGGCGATCGATCAGGACGATGTCGCGGATGGACAGGCGGACCAGCATCGGAGGTCGGATGTCAGATGTCAGATGTCGGAGGTCAGAGGGCGGATGATATTCTTGATTCTGAATTCTGTCCTCTGACATCCGTCATCCGACATCCGTCATCCGACATCTGACGTCCGTCATCCCAGCCCGAGCTTCTTGAACGAACGGCTGATCCAGGAATCCTTGTTCTCGCTCGGCTCGGCGCCGGCGGATTTGATCAGCCGATAGGCGTCCTTGTACCAGGGGCTGTCCGGGAAATTGTGCCCGAGCACGGCGGCGGCGGTCTGCGCCTCGTCAACGATGCCGATCGAGAGATAGGCCTCGGTCAGCCGCATCAGCGCCTCCTCGACCTCGCGCGTGGTCTGGTACTGCGTCACCACCACCTTGAAGCGGTTGATGGCGCCGGTGAAGTCGCGCCGCTTCATGTAGAAACGCCCGATCTCCATCTCCTTGCCGGCGAGCTGGTCGCGCGCCTGGTCGATCTTCTTCCGCGCCGCCTGGGCGTATTCGGACTCCGGATATTTGCGCACCACCTCTTCAAGCGCGTTGACCGCCCTGTCGGCGCGGCCCTGGTCGTGATTGACGTCGAGGATCTGGTCGAAATAGGAGGCGCCGATCAGATATTGCGCGTAGGCCGCGTCCGGGCTCCCTGGATGCAGCGTTACGTAGCGCTTGGCCGAGTTGATGCACTCGTCATATTTCTTGGCCTGATAATACGAGTAGGCCGACATCAACAGCGATTTTCGCGCCCAATCCGAATACGGATTCTGCCGATCGACTTCGTCGAATTTTTTTGCCGCGTCGGCGTAGTCCTGCTTGTTGTTGAGCAGGAACAGACCCTCATTATAGAGCTTGTCGGCGGGGTCGTCGGAGACGTAGTCGTCGTCCTTCTGGAACAGGCTGCAGCCCGCCGCGAGCGGGGCGACCAGGAAGGCGAGTGTGAGAATGCCCGCCAGCGTGCGCCGCACGCCGCCGGATCGCTGCGATCCTCGTACTCGCACGATCATGGCGTGATGAGGGTCCCCGTGCCGCGGGCCCGTGCGCACGCTTCTGCCGCGCGCTCGCCGGCCCGATCGCTAGTTAGGTCGACAATCGGCCTGGATTAAGGCGAAAAAGTTCAAGAGAATCAAGAGACGTTGGGCCCGTAGGCCGGCGCGGCAAAGCCGGTGGCGAGATCCGCATGGCCGCGCACGCGGCGGACGGTCTCCGGCGTCTCGACATAAGCCCAGGCGCTGGGGTCGGCCATCAGGGCGGTGACCACGGCGTGGTTGAGCTTGTGGCCGCCGCGCACCGAACGATAGGCGCCGAGGAGCCGGGCGCCGGCGAGGGCGAGATCGCCGATGGCGTCGATCGCCTTGTGACGGACGAATTCGTCCGCATAGCGCAGGCCCTCGGCATTGAGGACGCGGCGCTCGGCCACCACGACCGTGTTCTCCAGCGAAGCGCCGAGCGCGTAGCCCGCGCTCCACAGCTTCGCCACGTCGCTCAAGAAGCCGAAGGTGCGCGCCCGCGCGAGCTCGCGGCGGAAGGCATCAGGCTCGACCTCGATCGCCAGCGATTGGCGGCCGATCAGCGGGTGGTCGAAGTCGATTTCGGTCTCGATGCGCAGGCCGCGCCGATACGGTCGCAATTCGCCGTACGAGTCATCGCGACTGACGCGGACCGCCTTGAGCACCTGGATATAGCGCCGCGGCGCGGCTACGGTCGCGATGCCGGCCTGATCGATCGCGGCGACGAACGGCGCCGCGCTCCCATCCATGATCGGCACCTCGGGACCGTCGACTGCGACCACGGCGTTGTCGATGCCGAGGCCGCACAGCGCCGCGAGGATGTGTTCGGTCGTGGAAACGGCGGGTCCGCTGTCGTCGCCGAGAACGGTAGCGAATTCGGTGGCGGTGACGGCGCGGAAATCGGCGGCAAGCTCGCGGTCGGCGCCGCCGTCAATTCCGCAGCGCAGGAAGGCAATGCCGGTGTCCGCCTCGGCGGGATGAAGCGTCAGGGTGACGGGCGACCCGGAATGAACGCCGATGCCGGTAACCGCCGCTGGCTCGCGCAGAGTCGTCTGCCTGCCAGGCTGCATGCCCCTCGTCATGCCCTCGATGCCCTCGTCCTACACCTTTCGCCCGGACCGCGCGCAACCGAAGCGGGCGCTCAAGCCGGGCAAACCCCACTGAGGGAAGCAGAGCCTTGTATTCGAAGGGCGCGCCAGCAAGCCGCCGACCCGACCCCGATACTGTCCCCGGTCAACTCCCCTCTGACACGGTAAAGAATACCGGCGGCCGGGTTTCGGGCCAATTCACGGTTTCTTACCGAATGTTACCTTGTTCCGGCCGCACTGTTGTCGGCCGCGTGCCGCAAAGGCCGGTCGGGCCTTCGGCGTGCCGCTATTCGCGGCTGATAAGAGCCGTCATTCATTCCGGCCGATGGACCCCGACGGTCGGCAGATACCTTGAGGTATCAGCGACTTAGGTTATCCGATCGGCCGCGGCCGGCGCGGTCACGGCCGCGCCAATCTGCGCTGCCTCGGGTCAGTTCGTCTGCCGCCGCAGGAACGCCGGGATGTCCAATTGGTCATCGCCATGGCTGTGGACAGACGCCTGCCGGCCATGCTGGTCGAGCCCCGGCACGGCCGGGCGCTTGGCGTATTCCGATACCAGCTCCTGACGTGATTCGCCGCGCGGCGGCAGCGGGCGGCCGGGAAGGCGTTCGGCCGACGGCGACGACGGTGCCGGCGTCGGCGCGCCGCGCGGGCTGCCCTGCGCTTGCGACTCCTCCTCCTCGCTGTCCGACTCGCGGCGGCCAAGGCCGACGGAGGCCAGACGCTGCAACAGCGACATCCGCCGCTTCTCCGGAGGCTCTTCCTGCGGAAGCTCGCCGCGGCGGGCGCGAATCTCGTTCTGCGCCGGCACCGGCAATTCGTCGATCCGCGGCATGCGCGGGGCGCGCGGCAGCCGCTCCGCCTGCGGCGGAATGAAGCTCATCGGCTCGTGCGGCTGCGGACCGCTCGCCGGCGGATCGATGAACAGCGACGGCTTGGGGGCGAGCGGGCGAATCTTGACCTCTTCGCCCTGCGGCAGGATCGCCGCGGCAACGGCGGCCTTGGCCGATTCGATCGAGTCGTTGACCGAAGCGGGCGCAGCGGCCGGCGCCGTAGCGGAGGGCCGCAGCGGTTCGCCGTGCTCGGCGCGCTCAGCAGCGATGCGCCGGTTGTCGGCGCGCAGCCGCTGCGCGACTTCGGCGATGCGCGACTCGGCGATCGACACCGCCGGCTGACGCTGCGTCAGCGCCTGGTCGATGCCGGTGGCGACCACGGACACGCGGATGATGCCGTCGAGGCTCTCGTCGAAGGTGGCGCCGACGATGATGTTGGCGTCCTGGTCAACTTCCTCGCGGATGCGGGTCGCCGCTTCGTCGACTTCGTAGAGGGTGAGATCGCGGCCGCCGGTGATCGAAATCAAGAGCCCTCTGGCACCCTTCATCGAGGCGTCGTCGATCAGCGGATTGGAGATCGCGGCTTCGGCCGCGGTCAGCGCCCGCTTATCGCCCTCGGCCTCGCCGGTTCCCATCATCGCCTTACCCATTTCGCGCATCACTGCGCGAACGTCTGCGAAGTCGAGATTGATCAGGCCCTCTTTGACCATCAGGTCGGTGATGCAGGCGACGCCCGAATACAGGACCTGGTCGGCCATGGCGAAGGCGTCGGCGAAGGTGGTCTTCTCGTTCGCGACACGGAACAGATTCTGGTTGGGAATGATCAAGAGCGTGTCGACGCATTTCTGCAGCTCGACGATGCCGCCTTCGGCGGTGCGCATGCGGCGCTGGCCTTCGAAGTGGAACGGCTTGGTGACGACGCCGACGGTCAGGATGCCAACCTCGCGCGCCGCCTTGGCGATGATCGGCGCGGCGCCGGTCCCGGTGCCGCCGCCCATCCCGGCGGTGACGAACGCCATGTGGGCGCCGGAGAGATGGTCGCGGATCTCGTCGATCACCTCCTCGGCGGCGGCGCGGCCGATCTCGGGCTGCGAGCCGGCGCCGAGCCCCTCGGTCACCTGCGCGCCCATCTGAATGACGCGCTCGGATTTCGACATGGTGAGCGCCTGCGCGTCGGTATTGGCGACCACGAAGTCGACGCCCAGCAGGCCCGCCGTGATCATGTTGTTGACGGCGTTGCCGCCGGCCCCGCCGACTCCGAATACGGTGATGCGCGGCTTGAGCTCACGGATGTCGGGGATTTTCAGATTGATGGTCATGATTGCCTCTTCTCTCAAAC
>JASHXX010000383.1 GCA_030043335.1 Xanthobacteraceae bacterium | reverse complement strand
CTTCGGCGACGTAGCGTTCCGCGGTCTCGGCATCCGGCTTTTCGACAAATTCCTCGACAGCGAAGACGCCCTCACTGAGGGCCGCGCCGAGGCGGATGTAGCCGTACTCGGTCGCCGGGCGATTGGGCCGCACGCCGAAAGTGACGATCCGATTGTCTTCGGCCGCCGCGCCCGCGACGGCGCAGGCCTTGGCGAAGGCGGCTGGATCGCTGACCACATGATCGGCGGCGAGCGCGACCACGACCGGATCGCCGCCGCGATCGAAGGCGAACGCCGCGCCGGCGACGATCGCGGGTCCCGAATCGCGCCGCGCCGGCTCGAGCAGAATATCGGCCTCGATGCCGATTTCGGCGAGCTGCTCGGCGACCATGAAGCGGTATTGGTGATTGGTCACGATGATCGGACGACCGAACATGCCGGGATCGGCGACGCGGCGCATGGTGTCCTGGAACGTCGAATGCCGTCCGAACAGCGGCAGAAACTGCTTCGGCCGGCCTTCGCGCGAAGCCGGCCACAGGCGCGTGCCGGCGCCGCCGCACATGATCAGGGGGACGATCGGTTGAGCCAATTTACGCCCGCAACAGGTCGCGCCTGCCGGCGCCTACCGCCAAGCCACTACGTCCGCACGCCGCGGCCGAGCTGATTTCTCAAGTTTCTGCAGGTTCCATAAGACGCTCGCACTGTCAAATGCGGTCGCGCCGTTGCGTTAATCGTCGCATTAGGGCGTACTCATAAAGTGAAGCCAATAAACAATGCCTTTCGCCAATGTCTGCTGGCTCCCGTAGGCAGACATCAAGCGAACCTTCCTTGATGACTGCGATGTGCCTATTCCAGACCAAGTCCACTGTAGCAATCTTCGCTCTATCACTTCGCACCTCTCTATTTTTTGCGAAGAAAAACCTGACGCGCCACGTCGAGAACTGCGATTTCATGTGACATCGCGCCGACGAATGCGTCGACGGCGAGCTTCGGACGATACCCTGCACCGAGGTCAGGCCGGCGATACCAATAATCGTCGAAAATCAGCAATCCTCCGCTCGGCAGCAATCGCCAGCACAGCACTGCGTCAAGCAGAACGTCGAGAGTCGCATGCGAGCCATCGATGCAAATGATATCGAACTGCTCGCCTGAATCGATCAGGCTTGGCAAGTGGTCAACGGAGCGGCCTTTCAGCACGCGCACCTTGTCTTCGGCATGCATTGCTTTCATGTTGGCCGAAAATACTTCTTGCGCGTGACGCATAATGCCATCGCCTATTTCAGCATATTCGACAAATGGATCGACCACGGTCATCTTCACGTCAGCATTCAAAATGCGGTAAACGAAGGCCGTCGAATGGCCTTGGCATGCGCCAATCTCAAGGTAACGCACGGGCTTCGCGCGGTGCGCCTCCAGAATATGATCGGCAAAACGGGCGAGCCCGTCATTCGGGCAGCCGATGGGCTCCCTCGTTTTCAGAGTGTCGTGGACTCTAGCGTATATCTTCCAAGCGCGTTCTCTATTGCGCAGGAGTTGCGGCCGCTTGAGCACAGCCTTGATCCATGTACAAAAGCGACCCCACTGCATAGCTGGCGCGAGCACATCGAGAGGCGCCGGCCGCTTCCAACGCAAACTAGTTGGCATGCCCAATAACCCTTGCTGTAAAATGGCAGCGCATTTTATCGGATTTAGGGAACGTGTGCATCGAAACAAGACGGCTGGGCCTGTCTGGTTCGGGGTCCAATCGGACACTGCCGGGCGTCGGAGCTACGTCCAGTTACTCCTCCTGAAAGCGGACTTTCGCTCACGCAACTATGAAACACGCAGTAGCTGCCTGCCTCGCGCCTTTTCGCGAGAATACCCACAACGCCTGTAAATCAACGGGCTAGGATGCGCCCGGCGACGGCGTCGAGTTTTTTTAGGAGTGCTTGGTCGCGCGCCTCCGGGGCAGTGATCAGGGCATTGTCGAGCGCGCGATCCGAGCCGATCGGGCATGGCTCATGCTCGCGCGGAAAATCGCGGGCGAGCCGCGCCACCAAGCGCTTGGCCTTGTCAGCATTGGCGGTGAGCACCTTGATGATGTCCTGCACCGTCACCGCATCGTGGTCGGGATGCCAGCAGTCGAAATCGGTGACCATGGCGACGGTCGCGTAGCTGATCTCCGCCTCGCGCGCGAGCTTGGCCTCCGGCATGTTGGTCATGCCAATCACCGAATAGCCGAGACCCTTGTAGGTTAGGCTTTCGGCCAGCGTCGAGAATTGCGGGCCTTCGATGCACACATAGGTGCCGTCGCGCACCACGCTGATGTTCTCGGCCATCGCCGCCTCGGCGATGTGGATGCGCAGCCGCGGCGAAACCGGATGTGCCATCGAGACGTGCGCCACGCAGCCGGTGCCGAAGAACGAGCTCTCGCGCTTGTGCGTACGGTCGACGAACTGGTCGATCAGCACGAAGGTGCCGGGCGGCAGCTCCTCTTTGAACGAGCCACAGGCCGAGAGCGAAACCAGATCAGTCACGCCGGCGCGCTTGAGCGCGTCGATATTGGCGCGATAGTTGATGTCGGAGGGTGAAAGCCGGTGGCCCTTGTCATGCCGCGACAGAAACACGATCGGCAAGCCCGCAATCTCGCCGATCAGCAACGGTGCCGAAGGCTCTCCCCACGGACTCTTGACCGCTTTCGCCTGCGCCTTGTCCAGGCCCGGCAAGTCGTAGATGCCAGAGCCGCCGATAATGCCGAGCACCGCTTTGGCCATGACCCGCTCTGTTCTTGCTTGCGACTAGCCCGCCCGCCCCGACCGGAATCCGCGATACCATTTGACGAAAG
>JASHXX010000382.1 GCA_030043335.1 Xanthobacteraceae bacterium | reverse complement strand
GTCGGCGACCGTGGTTTCCTGCTTGTCGAACGACAGCCCGAACTGCGCGGGCCGAGAGCGGCGCGAGGATTCGCTCTTGTCCGGGCGGGCGCGCCGCAGAATGTCCAGGGGCGTGTCGTGCGGATCGAGCGCCTCGATCTGGTGCTGATGAAACCAGCCCACCCGGAGGCGCTGCTCCCGTTTCATTTGCCCCGATTGCAGCGGCAGCACGCCGGCGACCATCTTGGCGAAGGTCGTCTTGCCGGCGCCATTCACGCCGAGGAGACCGATCCGATCGTCGACATCGAGCCGCAGATTTAGATTGCGCAGAACCGGCGTGCCATCGTAGCCCACCGCGGCTCCCTCGAGCTGGATCAAGGGTGGCGCCAGCGGCCGCGTCGGCGACGGCAGCGTAAACGGCGCGACGCGCTCCTCCACGATCTCGGCGATCGGCTCCAGTTTGGCCAGACGCTTGATGCGTGACTGCGCCTGCGTTGCCTTGCTTGCTTTAGCCCGGAAGCGATCGATGAAGCGTTGCAGATGTGCCCGCTCGGCATCTTGCTTCGCCTTGGTCGCGGCTTGCAGGCGCGTCTTCTCCGCGCGGCGGGTCTCAAAGTCATGATAGCCGCCGCTATAAAGCTCGAGCATGCCCTGGCTCAGGTGCAGGATCGCGTCGACCGAATTGTCGAGAAGCTCACGGTCGTGGCTGATGATCAACGCAGTGTGCGGATATTTCCTCAGCCGCGCTTCCAGCCACAAGGCGCCTTCGAGGTCGAGATAGTTCGTCGGCTCGTCGAGCAGCAGCAAATCGGGCTCAGCGAACAACGCCGCCGCCAGCGCCACACGCATGCGCCAGCCGCCGGAAAATTCAGCCATCGGACGGCCAAGGTCGGCGTTGACAAAACCGAGGCCGCTCAGGATTTCGGCGGCACGCGCCGGCGCACGATCCGCGTCAATGGCGTTGAGCTGCTGGTAGATGTCCGCCAACTGCTCCGGCTCTGCGGTTTCGAGCGCAGCGTTGAGCGCTTCGCGTCGCGTGTCGGCGGCCAAGATCGTATCGAGAAGACTCGTCGGCGTCGCCGGGTGCTCCTGATCGACCGATCCGATCCGCGCCGACTTCGGCAACAGGATCTCGCCGCTGAGCGGAACGAGATCGCCGACGACGAGCTTGAAGAGGGTCGACTTCCCTACCCCGTTGCGTCCAACCAGCCCCACCTTGGTGCCGGCCGGAATCGATACGCTCGCGGAATCAAAGAACCGCCGGCCCCAGGCGTCAAAGATGAGGTTCTCGATCCGAAGCATATCGCTGGCGCCGAATTGACGACGCATGAATGACGATGGGTGGGAGAAAGCGGCGCGCTCTCATCGCGCCATGCTTCAGATAGCGAGCGGCAGCGTGATTTTCAAATCGGGCGTCCGTTGCGCAGGCGCGCGGTAAGCTGCGCTCCCTAAAGCGCCTCGACCGTAACCACGCCGGCAACCGCCTTGATCGCGCCGGCGATCTGCGGGGAGACCTTGAAGCGGCCGGGGAGCTTGACCTCGACCTCGTTGCCGTCCTCCAGCATCAGCACCATCGAGACCTCGCCGTCGCCATGATCGGCGCCGGCACCGTTCCGGCCGGAGCGCAGCGCGATCGGCTCGAGCCGCCGCGCCACGCCCTCGAGCGGGGCGCCGTCACGCAGGAACACCCGCAAGCCCTTCTGCATTTTCGCCGCCGCCTGGTCGAGCGGCTCGACCGACTGGATGCGGGCGCGCACCTCGTCGCCCTGGACCTCGGCGGTGAGGAAGAGGAGCACCGCGCTCCCCGCTTCGAGGAGGTCGCGGTACTGCGCCAGGCCTTCGGTGAACAGCACCGCTTCGTAGTGCCCGCTCGGGTCGGACAGGCCGACGATGCCCATCTTGGTGCCGTTCTTGGTGCGCCGCTCGGTGCGTGAGACGACGGTTCCGGCGACGCGGCCGGCGCCGGCCCCCGCCTTTACCGCCCGGGAAAAATCCGACCAGGACTGCACGCGCAGCCGCTTGAGCGCCGGCGCATAGTCGTCGAGCGGATGGCCGCTGAGGAAGAAGCCGACCGCGTCGTATTCGCGCTGCAGCCGTTCGGCCGGCAGCCACGGCTCGATCGCCGGCAGGATGATCGGCTCGGCCGCCGCGGCGCCGCCGAACAGCTCGGATTGGCCGAGTGCGGCGTTATCATGCGCGCGCTGCGCAGTGGCGAGAATGGTGTCGACGGCGGCGAAGATACGAGCGCGATTCGCCTCCATCGCATCGAAGGCCCCGGCGGCGACGAGACTCTCGAGCACCCGCTTGTTGACGGCGCGCGGGTTGATGCGTCGGGCGAAATCGGCGAGGTCGGCGAACGGGCGCTCGCCGCGCGCCGCCACGATGCCTTCGACCGCCTGCCGGCCGACGCCGCGCAGCGCCGCGAGCGCGTAGCGGATGGTGTCGCCGGCCACCTCGAACTCGACGCCGGAGCGGTTGATCGAGGGCGGCTCGACCTTGATGGCGAGGCGCTCGGCCTCGGCCCGGAATTCGGCGAGCTTGTCGGTGTTGCCCATGGCGAGCGTCATCGAGGCGGCGAGAAACTCGACCGCATAGTTCGCCTTCATGTAGGCGGTCTGATAGGCGACGAGCGCGTAGGCCGCGGCATGGCTCTTGTTGAAGCCATAGTCGGCGAAGCGCTCGAGGAGGTCGAAGATGGCGCCCGCCTGACCGGCCTCGACGCCGCGCTCGATCGCACCCGACACGAAGCGCTCGCGCTGCGCCTTCATCTCGCTGCGGATCTTCTTGCCCATGGCGCGGCGCAGCAGGTCGGCCTCGCCGAGGGTGAAGCCGGAAAGAACCTGCGCCGCCTGCATCACCTGTTCCTGATAGACGATGACGCCGTAGGTCTCGCGCAGGATCGGCTCGAGTTTCGGGTGGATATAGTCGGGCTGCTCGAGCGCGTGCTTGCGTGCGCAATAGGTCGGGATGTTGGCCATCGGGCCGGGCCGGTAGAGCGCGACCAGCGCGATCAGGTCCTCGATCCGGTCCGGCCGCATGTCGATGAGCGCGCGCCGCATGCCGGCGCTTTCCACCTGGAACACGCCGACCGCTTCGCCGCGGGCCAGGAGGTCGTAGGATTTCTTGTCATGGAGCGGCAGGTTCGAGAGATCGAGACTGACGCCGCGCCGCTCGACGAGCTTCACCGCGCGATCGAGCACGGTGAGCGTCGTGAGGCCGAGGAAATCGAACTTCACCAGTCCCGCGGGCTCGACCCATTTCATGTTGAACTGGGTCACCGGCATCAGGGATTTTGGATCGCGATAGAGCGGCACCAGCTCCGACAACGGCCGGTCGCCGATGACGATGCCGGCGGCGTGGGTCGAGGCGTGGCGGGTCAGGCCTTCGAGCTTCTGCGCGATGTCGAAGGCGCGCCGCACCACCGGGTCGCTGTCGCGGGCGGCCTGCAGCCGCGGCTCGTCATCGATGGCGCGGCCGAGCGTGACCGGGTTGAGAACGTTCTGCGGCACGAGCTTGCACAGCTTGTCGACCTGCCCGTAGGGCATCTGGAGCACGCGGCCGACGTCGCGGAGGACGCCGCGCGCCTGCAAGGTCCCGAAGGTGATGATCTGCGCCACCTGCTCGCGGCCGTATTTCTCCTGGACGTAGCGGATCACCTCGTCGCGCCGGTCCTGGCAGAAATCGACGTCGAAGTCCGGCATCGAAATGCGCTCGGGATTGAGGAAGCGCTCGAACAGGAGCCCGAAGCGGATCGGATCGAGGTCGGTGATCGTGAGCGCATAGGCGACGAGCGAGCCGGCGCCGGAGCCGCGGCCGGGCCCGACCGGGATCCCCTGCGCTTTCGCCCACTGGATGAAATCGGCGACGATGAGGAAGTAGCCGGCGTATTTCATGCGCTCGATCACGCCGAGCTCGAAGGCGAGGCGCTCGCGGTATTCCTCGGCGGTGTGGCCGGGCGCGACCGGGTAGCGGGCTAGTCTCCGCTTGAGGCCTGATTGCGCGGCGCGGCGCAGCTCCTGCGCCTCCTGCGCGCCTTCGTCGGCTGGCGACTCGGCGGTCCGGCGCGTGGTCGAAAAGCGCGGCAGGATCGGCGCCAGCGTGCGCGGGCGGAACACGCAGCGCTCGGCGATTTCGACCGTCGCCGCGAGCGCTTCCGGCAGATCAGCGAACAGCGCCGTCATCTCGGCGCGGGTCTTGAAGCGATGCTCCGGCGTGAGCTGGCGGCGCTCGCCATCGGCGACGAGTTTGCCCTCGGCGATGCACAGGAGCGCGTCGTGCGCCTCGTAGTCCTCCCGGGCGGCAAAGAACGGCTCGTTGGTGGCGACCAGCGCGACGCCGCGCGCATAGGCAAGCTCGACCAGAGCCGGCTCCACCGAGCGTTCCGCCGGCATGCCGTGACGCTGCAGCTCGAGATAGAGACGGTCGCCGAACAGGCGCTGCAAGGCCTCGCAGCGCGCCAGCGCGAGCGCGCTCTGGCCGGCCACGATTGCGGCATCGAGCGGCCCGCCCGGACCGCCGCTGAGCGCGATCAATCCGCCGGCGTCCTGCGCCAGCCAGGACAGCTTGATGTGCGGCTGATCGGTCGGCGCCGTTTCGAGGTAGGCGCGCGACCCAAGCCGCATCAGGTTGCGATAGCCGTCCTCGCGCGCGGCAAGCAGCACGAGCCGCGGCCAGTCCTCGCCGAATGCGGCGCCGCGATTGTCGTCGTCGCCGAAATCGACGCGCAGCGCGCAGCCGATGATCGGCTGGATGCCGGCGCCCGCCATCTTCTCGGAGAATTCGAGCGCGCCGAACATATTGTCGGTATCGGTCAGCGCCAGCGCGGGCTGCCGGTCCTTCTTGGCGAGCTCGGCGAGCCGCGCAATGGTCAGCGCGCCTTCGAGCAGCGAATAGGAGGAGTGCACATGCAGGTGCACAAAACCGGGCGCAGGCGCGGCGGGCATATCGATAGATACTCGCAGGTGGCGATTCCGGAAGGCTGAAGGATGCGGGATCGCACGCAGGGCTGTCTATTGCGCGCCGGCGGTTGCTTGCCGCCACGCACAGAAACTTTGCCGCGCCTCGCGCCCGGCGCACCCCTTACGCCGGTGCGCCGAAGCTCAATCGAGCCGGCGCACTGCCTCCATACCGCGCCCCCTGCCCGCTTGGAGCCGGCCCGGCCTTCAACGTCCGATCAGATCATTCCCAGCACTT
>JASHXX010000381.1 GCA_030043335.1 Xanthobacteraceae bacterium | reverse complement strand
CTCTCGGGGCCGAGCCCAGTGTGCAGCACCCAGGGCGCAAACAGCGCGCGAACGACCTCGGACTGGTAGCGGGTCTCGAGCCAGCCGCGCGCCGTACCGAGCGCTTCACCGAAGAAGCCGGCGAGCCCGCGCAAGCCGCGGCGCCAGCCTTCGCGCGCCACGATGTTGAAGGTCGCGCGCGACCACAGCGCGCCGCCGAGGAGCGCGAACAGGAACGGCGCATCGGCGCCGACCCGGTCGATATCGGCGGCAAAGCGTCCGCCATCGCCGGCGGCAAGATTATCGAACGCGGCGATATTCGCCTTGCGGTCCATGGCGAGGACCGCATGGCGGCCGTCGGGCAGCAGCACCGCGGTCGGCGTCGGCGTGTGCGCAAATGCCAGGCCGCGTTTTTCCAGCTCCGGGCCAAGCTCGGCGTAGGCCGGCGAGGTCAGGAACAGCACGAAGGTCGTCGCCATCACGTCGTGGATGAACCCCGGCGCGGTGATCTCCTCGGTGCGGATGCAGCCGCCGATGCGGTCATTGCGCTCGACCAAGACGACCTTGCGGCCCTTGCGGCCGAGCAGGGCGGCCGCGACCAGCGCGTTGATGCCGCTTCCGACAATGACGTAGTCGGCGGCCGCCATGTGCCCTGCCCCGAATGTCGCCGGCGCGACGTTTTCGCTGCTCGGGCTTTAATGCCGCGGAACGAGCGCAAGCACGCGCAGCGGGCTGCCGGTGCCTTTGACGATCTTCAGCGGCGCTGCGATCAGGATCGCGCCCTTTGGCGGCAGCTTGTCGAGCTGGCAGAGGCTGGCGAGGCCGTAACGGTTCGCCTCGTGCATGAAGGTGTGGGCCGGAAACGGCGGATCCATGCCGCCGGCCGAGCCGGCATCGGTGCCGACCGTCTCCGATCCCCAGCCGATGACGCCCTTGGCGATCAGGTAGTGGATGGTCTCGGCCGTCGGCCCCGGCGAATGCGGGCCCTTGTTATCGACGTTGAGGAATTTTTCTTCGCTGTCGTTGCGCTTGTACCAGTCGGTGCGCATCAGCACCCAGGAGCCGGCCGGGATATCGCCGTGCTTCTTCTCCCAGGCTTTGACGCCGTCGACGGTCAAAAGGAAATCGTTGTTCTTCGCCGCTTCGGCCGAACAATCGATGACGCAAGCGGGCGCGACGAAATTCTTGACCGGGATGGTGTCGGTGCTGCCGTCTTTATAGTCCCTGCCGCTGATCCAATGCACCGGCGCATCGAAATGCGTGCCCGAGTGCTCGCCGAGCTTGAGCCAGTTCCAGGCCCAGAACGGCCCGTCCTTGTCGTAGTTGGAAATGGCGTGGACCTCGATCGACGGCGTGTTCTTGCCGATCTCGGGCGGCAGCTTGATCAGCGGCGTTTGCGGGCCGAGCGGAGCGGTCAGATCCACCACTTCGATGGCGCCGGACGCGAGCGCCGCGGCAAAGTCGCTGAGAATTTGAGTACTGGCCATGTGATTCTCTCCGTGACGCTCGTCTAAAGCGAATGAATAAGGCGGGAGCCTAGCGTCAACATTTTAGATATGGAATATCTGCGCTGGCAAGCGACCGGCCGAACCGCCAATGCGCGATCCGGCGCAACGCAGGAGCGAGAATGCCGCACGACGCGATCGTCATCGGCGCAGGCGTCAACGGGCTCGCGGCGGCGCTGCATCTCGCCGCCACGGGCTGGAAGGTCGTTGTCCTCGAACGCGCGGAAATTGCCGGCGGCGCGGTCAAGACCCGCGAGATCACCCGGCCCGGCTTCCGCCACGACCTCTATGCGATGAATCTGAGCTTGTTTGCCGGCTCGCCGTTTTTCGCCGCACACCGGGAGCGCTTACTCGCGCACGGCCTCGCCTTCGTCGGCGCCGAGCAGTGCTTCGCTACCGCTTTTCCCGACGGCAGTTGGCTCGGGGTCGAAAAAAATCTCGAGGCGACGGCAAATCGGATCGCGACGTTGAGCGCAACCGACGCGCATCGCTGGCGCGCCATGGTCGCAGACTTCGCGCAGGATGCGCCGCACATTTTTGCGCTCCTGTCCTCGCCGCTGCCGTCCTGGCAGGCGTTGCGCGCGATCTATGCGGCGTGGCGGGCGCGCGGGACGACGTGGGTAGCCGATACGGCGCGCCTCCTCCTCACCTCGCCGCGGGAATGGCTCGATGAGAATTTCGAGAATGCCAAGCTCAAGGCGATGATGGCGGCGTGGGGCATGCACCTCGACTTCGCGCCGGACTGCGCCGGCGGCGCGCTGTTTCCCTATCTCGAATCGATGACGAACCAGAGTTTCGGCATGGCGCTCGGGCAAGGCGGCGCCGATACCATCGTCGCCGCGATGGTCGGGGCAATCGAGGCGGCCGGCGGCGAAGTACGGCTCGGTGCACCGGTTCGCGGCATCGCCGTCGAATCCGGCGTGGCCAAAGCCGTCGTGCTCGCGAGCGGCGAGCGGATCGAGGCGATGCGCGCCGTGATCGCCAATATTCACCCGCGCGTTCTGTTCGGCGATCTTCTCGCGCAGCCGCCGGCGGCGGCGCAGCGGCTGACGAGGCTGCGGCCGGGGCCGGCGACCATGATGATCCATCTCGCGCTCGGCGATCTGCCGGCCTGGAACGCCGGCGCCGAATTGCGGCGGTTCGCCTATGTGCATCTCGCGCCGTCGTTCGCGGCGATGGCAAAGACTTACACGGAGGCACTCGACGGGCTGTTGCCCGAGGAGCCGATGCTGGTGGTCGGCCAGCCAACCGCGATCGATCCTTCGCGCGCCCCGGCCGGACAACACGTGCTCTGGGTGCAGGTGCGGGTGCTGCCCTCGCGCATCCGCGCCGACGCGGCCGGCGCCATCAGCGGCAGCCGATGGGATGACATGAAAGAAGCCTATGCCAACCGCGTGATCGCAATCATCGAGCGCTACGCGCCCGGCTTGAGCGCGAACATCCTCGGGCGCGCCGTGCTCTCGCCCGCCGACCTCGAGCGCGACAATCCCAACTTGGTCGAGGGCGACAGCCTGGCCGGCAGCCATCACCTGGATCAGAATTTTCTGTTCCGCCCGGCGTTCGGCTGGTCGCGCTACCGCACGCCGGTCGCCGGCCTCTACATGGTCGGAGCCTCGACCTGGCCGGGCGCCGGCACCGGCGTGGCTTCCGGCTTCATGCTGGCGAAAATGCTGGCGGGCGCGTGAGCTTTTCCAGGCCGCGAACCCATAACTCCGCCGGGCGAGCGGCTCGCCAGCGTCCGCTACGCTCCCGATAGCGACCAACGCCACCGCGCCACGAAATGACGTGATGGACCATAAGCGACGAAGTGCATCGCCGTAAGTACTGTACCCTATTCGATCACCTCGTCGGCGGTAGCGAGCAGGGTGGGCGGAATGGTTAGTCCAAGAGCCTTGGCGGTCTTGAGGTTGACAGCCGCTTCGAATCTGGTCGGCGCCTGCACCGGTAGATCGGCTGGCTTAGCACCGCGCAGGATGCGATCGACGTAGGACGCCGCCTTTTGCAGCACATCGACATTATCAATTCCGTAAGACATCAGCCCGCCGGCTGTAACGAAGAAGCGCCAAGGATAGACCGCCGGCAAACGGTAACGTGTCGCAAGCGCAATGACGAGGTCGCGATTTGCTATGGTCGTGGCATCGGGGACAAATAAAAGGCCCCCGTCCGGCATCCGCGCGAACGATTCGATTGCTCGCTCGACATCGGCGGCATCGCTGCCGATTTGACTTGGGACGAGTTCGATTGCAAGCGCGGGCGCCGCCGCCTGGGCAAATCCCCAGAAGTAATCGTACCCTTTGAATTTTGGATTGGCGACGAATGCGACCCGGGTAAGGTGCGGTGCGACCTCCTTAAGCATCGAGAGCCACTTGCCCAAAATGCCACTCTCGTACTGCATCATGCCGGTAAGATCGCCCCCTGGTCGCGCCAAACTCGTCACGAAGCCAGAGCCGACCGGGTCCGAGACCCCGACAAATACGATAGGAATTGTCCCCGTCTCCTGCTTTAGCGCCGCCGCAGCCGGCGTCGACTCTGAAAGGAACACGTCGGGTTGGAGCGCAGTTAGCTCCATCGCGAGCGGGCGATACTGATCTGCCATTCCAGCCGCATAGCGGACGTCGATGCGGATGTTGCGGTCCTGCGACCACCCCAGTCGTTTGAGCTCCTGCGCGAGCGCGGATAGATGGGACTTGGCCTCAGCATCGTTCTCAGCAAAGGGCAACAGCACACCGATCCGCCGCATTCGGTCCGACTGTTGGGCGCGTGGGCGGACCGGCCAAGCGAATGCGACGCTGAGACACCAAATGAAGTCCCGTCGCCTCACGGGTTCTCCTTCATCGACGACCACACTCTACCACATCGTGGAATCAGTACAGCATTCTGCATCACAGCAAAATTGGACGCCGATGGCAGCGATGGATCATTCGCGACTGGCCGGAGCCGACGGCAGGCCCGGCCATGTCCCTTGTGCCCCCGAAAGCGTCGGTCGCGGGCCGAAAGGCAAAGTGTAGCGTCGTGCCATTGGGCGAAATTCCGTGCGTCGCCTCTAATCGGCCGGTTGGTGTCGAGCGCTTCCCGCCTGCGAGGTCCGCGGATTATGCGAACTGCAATTATTTCCCCTATCCTTCCAGATGCAGCGGTGCTTGTCGCAGGTACACTGCATCCGAACTCCGGCCTGACACTGATATTCGCCGTGAGTGCACGCAAACGCCGGACTTATTGCTAAAGTAAAAAGAACAGCTGTGATGAGCACCCTTTGCAGGATATCCCGCATAGCCGACTCCTGAAAACTAATTGAAACCAAGTTACAAGGCCGCATCATTGTGCGCAAGTTATGAGAGTCATGAACCGATGCTCGTTCGGTTCCAGCGTCACGAATTTCCCGCAGGCATACCCTCTGTTGAACGTTCCCGACGTTTTCACCGCCACTTCTTGCTCAACGATGGTTGATGCTGGCCAACAAACCGCGCGGCGTTCGGCGTGTAAATGACCGTCGCAGACTCAACTCGCACGCAGCCAGATTCGGATTGATGCGAGTTTGACGAACGTCAGACAGGTTCGCCCTAATTCCGCTCCTTGAGCAGATCGCGGCCGATAATGAGCTTCTGCACTTCGGTCGCGCCTTCATAGATGCGCAGCGGGCGGATCTCGCGGTAAAGCCGCTCGACCACCGAGCCGACGCCGACGCCCAGCCCGCCGAACATCTGCACCGCGCGGTCGATGACGCGCTGCGCGCCCTCGGTCGCCGCCATCTTGGCCATCGCCGCTTCCCGTGTCGTCGCCACGCCCTCGACGTCGCGCAGCCACGCCGCGCGATAGGTCAGCAGCGCCGCGGCGTCGATTTCGAGCGCCATGTCGGCGAGCGCGGCTTGCGTGAGCTGGAAGTCGGCAAGCGTCTGGCCGAACATCTTTCGCGATTTTGCCCGGATCAGCGCCTCGTCCAGCGCGCGCCGCGCGAAGCCGAGCGCCGCGGCGGCGACCCCGGCGCGAAAGATGTCGAGCGTGCGCATCGCGATCTTGAAACCCTCGCCCGGCGTGCCGATCAGCTGCGCCGCGGGAATGCGGCAGGACTGAAACCGCAGTCGCGCCAGCGGATGCGGGGCGACGACCTCGATGCGTTCGGCGGCGTCGAAGCCCGGCGTTCCGGCCTCGACCACGAAGGCGGAAATGCCGCGCGCGCCCGGCGCCTCGCCGGTGCGGGCGAACACCACATAGAGGTCGGCGATGCCGCCATTGGAGATGAAGGTCTTCTCGCCTTCGAGCAGATAATGGCCGCGTTCGAGCCGTGCCGAAGTCGACATCGCGGCGACGTCGGAGCCGGCCTCCGGCTCGGTGAGCGCGAAGGCGGCGATCGCGGCGCCCTCGGCGACGCGCGGCAGATGGCGGCGCTTGAGCTCGTCGGAGCCCGCGAGCGTAATCGGGCCGCTGCCGAGGCCCTGCATGGTGAAGGCGAAATCGGCAAGCCCGCTGTGCCGCGCCAGCGTCTCCCGCGCGATCACCAGATAGCGCGACTGCAGCACCTCGTGCGCGCCGCCGAAGCCCGCCGGGACGCAGTGCCGCAGGTAGCCGCCGGCGCCCAGCGCACGCACCCAGCGGACGCAGGCGGCATCGACGTCGGCGTGGCCGGCGTCGCCGCCTTCCACCTCGTCGGCCGCCCGCCGCGCCCATTGATCGAGTTCGTCGGCGAAGGCCCGATGCTGCGCCTCGAAGAACGGGAGGCCCAGATGTGCGGTCCGGCTCATCTTTGTTCTCCTCCCGGTGGCATGCCGGTTTTCAGGGCTTTCGCCGCGCCGTCAGATCGCCATAACCATCCCGGCGGCAAATCGTTGCATTTGCGGCCCTTGCCGGCACATTATCCATGCCGGCTGTGAGGTGATAGCGGGAGTTCTCGGCCATGAAGGTCATCATCGCGGGAGCAGGCGTC
>JASHXX010000380.1 GCA_030043335.1 Xanthobacteraceae bacterium | reverse complement strand
ATTGCCGGTGTGCTGGACGGCGCCGGGGCTGAAATCGATCCAGCTGGCGCGGTCCTGCACGAAGCTGATGCGCCGGTCGTTGCCGGTGAACTCGTTGTCGCGCGCGCCCGCCATCAGATACTGCGCGAACGCGGCGTGGTCGGCCTTGTAGCCGGTGGTCTCGATGTTGGCGATGTTGTTGGCGACGACCTCAAGCTCGTGGCTGAGCACCATCTGCCGCGACAAGCCGACGAGAAGCGCATTCTCCATCGGGTACACTCCCCCTCAAGGCAGGGCTGATGCCGTCCCCCGGCACCCGCCGTGCGCATGCCGCCTCTCCCAAGCCGCGGCGCGGCAATGAACTGCAGAAGCTGTGCCAATCGCGAAAGTGCCGCACCAACAAGTGTTTGGGCCGTGATCGGGCGGGCCTCGGGCCGGCAGAAACAGCCGCGATTTACCGTGCACCCGGCAAATAATTCCGCCTCGCGCAAGCTGAGCAAGTATCCGTTAACCATTCCTGCCCTAGCTTGCCGACAACGGCGCAACTGAGGCGCCGGCTAGCGCTCGCGGCGTTTGTTTTGCGTGCTGTCCCGCCGGCTGCGTGCGCAAATCCCCACGCGAGCGGAGCGGTGATGGCAACGACAACTGAAGCGCAGGCCGACGCCGAGAACGAGGAAGCCGAAGGCGAAGAGGGCCAGAAAGCCGGCAAAGGCTGGCTCGCAAAGCTCCCGATCCCGAAGCTCTCGCCCAAGCTCATGATTATCGTGGGCGGCGCGTTGATTGTTCTTCTGGCCGGCGGCGGCGGCGCCTATTTCTTTCTCGCCGGCCACGCCAAGGAGGAGGCGGCGGCCGCTGCCGCAGCCCAGGTCAAGCCGCCCACATTCCTCGACATGCCCGACGTCCTGGTCAACCTGTCGACCAGCGTCGCCGGCGACCGCACTCAATATCTCAAGGTCAAGGTGACGCTCGAACTGCCGGACCAGGCGATGACGGCACAGATCCAGCCGGTGATGCCGCGGCTGATGGATGCTTTCCAGACCTATTTGCGCGAGTTGCGCCCGACCGATCTCGAAGGCTCGGCCGGGCTCTACCGGCTCAAGGAGGAGCTGACGCGGCGCGTCAACGCTTCGATCGCGCCGAACCGGGTCAGCGCGGTGCTGTTCAAGGAAATTGTCATCCAATGACGGGTTTCGAATGCAAACCGGACTCGACGCTTCGCGTCGCTCCGGAAATGACAAAGTGCGGGGAATGACGGGATAGGGGATGGCCAAAGACCAAATCGACCAGGACGCACTCGCCGCCGAATGGGGCGTAGCGCTTGAGGCTGAGCAGAACGCCGCGGCGGCGGCGGCGGAGGGCGAGGGGGCGACGCCCGCCCAGCCCGAGAGTGGCTCGGAGGCGATGGCGGCGCATTGGGCCGCCATGGTCGACGACGGCCAATTCATCCAGGCTGCCAAGGGCGGTGCCGAACGCATTCTCACCCAAGAGGAAATCGACTCGCTCCTCGGCTTCAGCCTGGCCGACGTCTCGCTCAGCGACAATTCCGGCATCCGCGCGATCATCGATTCGGCGATGGTCTCCTACGAGCGCCTGCCGATGCTGGAGATCATCTTCGACCGGCTGGTCCGGCTGATGACGACCTCGCTGCGCAATTTCACCTCTGACAACGTCGAAGTCTCGCTCGACCGCATCACCTCGGTGCGCTTTGGCGACTATCTCAACTCGATTCCGCTGCCGGCGATCCTCGGCGTGTTCAAGGCCGAGGAGTGGGAAAATTTCGGTCTGATCACCGTCAATTCGAGCCTGATCTATTCGATCATCGATGTGCTGCTCGGCGGCCGCCGCGGCCAGACCGCGATCCGCATCGAGGGCCGGCCCTACACCACGATCGAGACCAACCTGGTCAAGCGCATGATCGAAGTCGTGCTCGCCGACGCCGAGCTCGCCTTCAAGCCGCTGTCGGCGGTCAAGCTCAATATCGACCGCCTGGAGACCAATCCGCGCTTTGCCGCGATCTCGCGGCCGGCGAACGCCGCGATCCTGGTGCGGCTGCGCATCGACATGGAAGACCGCGGCGGCACGATGGAGCTGCTTTTACCCTACGCGACGATCGAGCCGATCCGCGACGTGCTGTTGCAGATGTTCATGGGCGAGAAGTTCGGCCGCGACCCGACCTGGGAAGGCCATCTCGCCACCGAAATCGGCCTGGCGGAAATCGCCGTCGACGCCGTGCTCTACGAGGCGCGATTGCCGCTGAAGCAGATCATGCAGCTCGAAGTCGGCGACACCCTGATGCTCGAGCTCAAGACCGACGCCGCCGTGCTGGTGCGCTGCGGCGACGTGATGCTGACCGAGGGCCGCATGGGCCGCGTCGGCGACCGCGTCGCAGTGCGCGTCGGCAAGCATTTGCGCCGGCCGACGATGACGCTGGCGATGTTCGAAGCGGCCGGCGGCCCCGGCAACCGGATGGAGGCACCGTAGGCAACGCCATGGCCATGATCATCGAGCTCCTGGTCACGTTTCTGCTCACGGTGACCATCGGTTATTGCATGCTGCTCAACCGCCGGCTCAAGCGGCTCAAGGCCGACGAGCAGTCGCTGCGTGTGACCATCGCCGAGCTCGTCACCGCAACCGAGATCGCCGAGCGCGCGATCGCCGGGCTTAAGGTCACCGTCAAGGAATGCGAGCTCGGCTTGGGGGCGCGGCTCGGCCACGCCGAGCGCATCTGCGCCGATCTCGACCGCCGTATCGCCGACGGCACCGGGGTAGTCGAGCGCTTGGCGCAGATCGTGGCCGCCGGCAGTGGCGGGGAGGCGGTGCGGCGCAGCGCCGACAGGCTCGCCGGCAATGCCGGGACGGTCGCGCAATGGCAGAACGCCTTGACCGCGCCGCCGCGCCGCGACGCCCAGGCGGTCGCCGCCGCCGCGCAAGCCTTCGCCGACCGGCTGCGCGCCAAGGTCAGCGGTCGCGCCGCATGATGCGCGTCATTCGCGATCTACGCATTATTCCGATCGCGTTGATCGCGAGCGCCTGCCTCCTCGCCCTGAAGACGGCCGATCTTCTGCTCGAGGGCGGTTATCTGATCGGCGGCGACAACGCGCCGGTAAGCGACGCCGAAACGAGCGTCACCCGCGCCACGCCGGATGCGCCGCGTGCCGGCGCCTCGACGCAGCAGCGGTCTTGGGCGCATCAGATGTTCAACTATCCGAGCGCCACCGGAAATCCCGGCAGTGCCGGCCGCGGCGCCGCAGCTCTGCCGACGCATCCCGGGCCGCGGCCGCTTCCCTCGCTCGCGCCGTTTGCCGCCGACGAGCCCGACCCTGACATCACCGGCGCCGTCGACGAAGACAAAGGCGAGGCCAAAGCCAAGGGCGAAGGCGCGGCAGCCGCGGACAAGGACGGCAAGGAGGCAAAGGAAACCAAGGACGCCAAAGCCAAGGTCGCCAAGGAAAAGGACGGCGGCAAGGATGCCGGCGACGGGGACGCCAAAGCCAAGGACGGCGCCAAGGATGTCCCGCCCAACGGCACCGTGATCCGGGCCAACGGCGCGCCGCTTCCCTCCAGCGCCGAGCGTGTGATCCTCGAACGGCTGCAGGAGCGCCGGCAAGAGCTCGACGCGCGCGCCCGCGAACTCGACATCCGTGAGGGCCTGATCGCCGCCGCCGAGAAGCGCGTCGAAGGCAAGATCGGCGAGCTCAAGCAGGCCGAAGCGCAGCTCGGCACTGCGGAGCAGAAGAAGGACGAGGCCGAGGTCGCGCGGCTGAAAAGCCTCGTCACCATGTACGAGAACATGAAGCCGCGCGATGCGGCGAAGATCCTCGATCACCTCGACATGACCGTGCTCATCGAGGTCGCCTCGCAGATCAATCCACGAAAAATGTCGGATATCCTGGCGCTGATGTCGGCGGAGACCGCCGACCGGCTGACGGTCGAGCTCGCAAACCGCGCCCAAGGCACGGCCAAGGCCGGCAACGCCGAGCTCCCGAAGATCGAAGGGCGGCCGGCGACGCCTTAGCGCTCTTGACGCTCCAACTCGAGCGCCTTCGCCATCAGATCAACGGCTAATTCCTCAAGCCCGTGCGTGGTGGGCAAATGCGGGCAGGCACGCGCCAAGCGCGTGCAGATCTGTGCGACTTCGCGAAGATATTTGATCGTATCGACCATCGCCGGTGCCGGCTGTGCTGTGGGGTTGCCCAGCTAAGTAAGTCGGTCGGTCGTCGAATACTTGCGATCTCGGGCCAAAAACTTGCGGCGCGCGCCCGCTCTGCGGCCGGTCCCTAGCCGTGGCGAGCGGCTCGGACCGGCGGGCGGCCGCGCACCGCGCCGGAAGGCCGCCGGCCCCCGCGGCTTCGATCCGCCCGCGGCGTGCGGCCGGTCCAGC
>JASHXX010000379.1 GCA_030043335.1 Xanthobacteraceae bacterium | reverse complement strand
CCGGATCGGTCGCCTTGACGTTGAGCGCGACGATGGCGTGGCCGCCTTCGTGATAGGCGGTAAGGAGCTTCTCCTCCTCGGTCATCACCAGCGACTTGCGCTCGGCGCCCATCATCACCTTGTCCTTGGCGTCCTCGAACTCGACCTGCGTCACCATGCGCTTGTTGCGCCGCGCCGCCATCAGGGCCGCCTCGTTGACGAGGTTCATCAGATCGGCGCCGGAGAAGCCCGGGGTGCCGCGGGCGATGGTTTTCAGGTTGACGTCCGGCGCCAGCGGCACCTTGCGCACATGCACCTTCAGGATCTGCTCGCGGCCGACCACGTCCGGATTCGGCACCACGACCTGGCGGTCGAAGCGGCCCGGGCGCAGCAGCGCCGGGTCGAGCACGTCCGGACGGTTGGTGGCGGCGATCAGGATGATGCCTTCATTGGCTTCGAAGCCGTCCATCTCGACGAGCAATTGGTTGAGCGTCTGCTCGCGCTCGTCATTGCCGCCGCCGAGGCCGGCGCCGCGGTGCCGGCCGACGGCGTCGATCTCGTCGATGAAGATGATGCAGGGCGCATTCTTCTTCGCCTGCTCGAACATGTCGCGCACGCGGCTCGCGCCGACGCCGACGAACATCTCGACGAAGTCCGAGCCCGAGATGGTGAAGAACGGCACATTCGCCTCACCGGCGATGGCGCGGGCGAGCAGCGTCTTGCCGGTGCCGGGCGGGCCGACCAGCAACAGGCCGCGCGGAATGCGCCCGCCAAGCCGCTGGAACTTGCCGGGATCACGGAGGAATTCGACGATCTCCTGCAGATCGAGCTTGGCCTCGTCGACGCCGGCCACATCCTCGAAGGTGACGCGGCCATGCGCCTCGGTCAGAAGCTTGGCGCGGCTCTTGCCGAAGCCGAGCGCCTTGCCGCCGGCGCCCTGCATCTGCCGCGAGAGGAAAATCCACACGCCGATCAGCGCCACGAACGGCAGCCACGAGATCAGCAGCGAAACGAACCAGGGCACGTTTTCCGATTGCGGCCGTGCCGTGATCGAGACGCCCTTGTTGTAGAGCCGCTGCACCAAGGTCGGATCGCTCGGCGCATAGGTCTGGAAGCTGTGGCCGTCATTGTAGGTGCCGTGGATTTCCGGCCCCTGGATCACGACATCGCGCACGCGGCCCTGATCGACGTCGCTGAGCAATTGCGAGAACGAAATGTCTTGCGAGGTGGTGTGTTGGCCGGGATTCTGGAACAGCGTGAACAATGCCAACAGCAGCAGGACAATGATGACCCACAATGCGAAATTTCGGAGATTAGCATTCATCACAAGTCCTCGGCCGGCAACCCGCTGGCGCCCGACGGCCCTATTTCTGGCCACGAATCGTGGCGGCTTAACGTCCCGTACCCAGGCAATGTAGGCGTCATGCCCCCGCCTGCCAAGGGAAGGCGAAAACCGCGCAAGGGGTTTAGTCTCCTAGACTTTCGTAAAATGACGGTTGCGATTTCCCGCCGCCCGCCGGGTTCGGCGCGCCGGCGCCCGTTCGACCAAAAGCCGTTCACCGCGCAGCGTAATCAGCGCTCCGGCAAGCGTACGCCGCAGCGCGCCGCGCGACGTCCTTAGCGCCTGGTAAAGGTCCTCGAGCTTGCCGAGCTCGACCGGACCTTCATCGCCGATATGCGCAATGATGCGGCCGAGAAGCCGCAATCCCACTTCGGCGGGAAGATCGCGGAACTGCCTCGACGGTAGCGCGATCGGGCCGCCTTCGCGCCAAGGACCGGGCGCCAAGGCCGCGCGCGCGGCCCCGACCGCGAATTCGACCGTCGCTTCGGCGCGACGCATGCGGGCCGCGAGCCGCGCCAATCCCCGGGCATCGAGGCCCTCGCGCGCCAGATGCGGCATCAACTCCCGCAGGCGCGGGCGCGCAAAGCGCGGATCGAGGTTGCTCGGATCCTCGCTGTGCGCGATTTGGGCGGCTTTGAGCGTGGCCAGGAGACGCGCCTTCGGCACCGACAAGAACGGGCGGACGACAAAGATCGCGCTGTCGGCTCCGATCGGAACCGCGGCCGCATGGGCCATACCGCCGAGGCCGGTGAGACCGCTGCCGCGCGCGAGCCGAAACAGCACCGTTTCGGCTTGATCGTCGAGCGTGTGGGCGGTCAGGATATGTTCATATCCGGCACGAATCGCGGCTTCGGCGAGCAGCCGGTAGCGCGCGATGCGCGCGGCCTCCTGTATGCCGGTCTTCGGCTTGGCTGCGCGCCAGTGCAGCGTGCGATGCGGTATCCGCAGCCGGCGCGCAAGCGCTTTCACAGCGGCGGCTTCGCGCTTTGCTTCCGGCCGAAGCCCGTGGTCGACGGTCACGGCAAGGAGCTTCGGAGAGCGCCCGCGGCTTTTGCTCAGCGCCTGCGTCCAGCGCGCAGCCAACAGCAAAAGCGCGGTCGAGTCCGAGCCGCCGGAGACGGCAAGAACGAGCCCACGCAAGTTTTCAAGACCGGAAAAGAGCGCGCCCGCTTCCGCCTCGCGCACCGCCTGGTCAGCAGCGGCCACGCTTCTGTTCTCGGTCGACGGCTTGCTTGACGCTCGGCGAGACGTGCGGATATTTGCGCAACACCTCGCCGAGCGAGGCGCAGGCGGCTTCCTTTTCACCCAAAGCGGCGAGCGACTGGCCGAGCCGTAGCAACGCCTCAGGCGCCCGCGCCGTGCTCTCGTATTTGGTGGAGACGGCGAGGAAGGATTCGGCGGCGTCGCGATATTGCTGCTGTTGGAACAGGCTCTCGCCCAGCCAATATTGCGCCTCCGGCGCCAGATGATCGCTCGGATATTGCCGCAGGAAAGCGCGGAAGGTCTCCGCCGCCAGCGCATAATCCTTGCGCACCACATAGCCGTAAGCGAGGTCGTACTGATCCTTGGGCGAATTGCTCGGCGGCAGGGTGGCCTGCATGGCGCCAGTGCCGCTCGGATTGCTTGGCGGCGGAGGCGGCAATTCGCCCGGCGGTCGAACGCCTGG
>JASHXX010000378.1 GCA_030043335.1 Xanthobacteraceae bacterium | reverse complement strand
GGCTCGGCAACGATGCGCTCGGCGACCTCGCGCTGGAACATCAGGACGGCCGCATCGTACCACGGCGGCCAAGGCTCGACGCTGACGCAAGCGACCAGCAGCGTGGTCGCGATGTTGAAAGGCAGATTGGCGACGATACGCACCGGGCCGCGGTCGATTCGCGGGCGGGGGTCGAACGCCAGCGCGTCGGCGGCCACGATGTCGAGACGGCCGGGGTAGTGTGCCGCGATGTCCTTCAGGGCCGCGATCGCGCGCTCGTCGCGTTCCACTGCGATGACCCGGGCAGCGCCGCGCCCAAGCAGCGCCCGGGTCAGGCCGCCGGGGCCGGGACCGACCTCGAACACGGTCACGCCGGACAGCTCGCCTGCGGCGCGGGCGATGCGCGCCGCGAGATTGAGATCGAGAAGGAAATTCTGGCCGAGCGATTTGCGGGCGACGAGACCGTGACGGCGAATGACTTCGCGCAGCGGCGGCAGTTCCTGCGGCGCGGTAGTCACGACGTGCTGAGCGCCGCCGGCATTGGTGCCACGGCTAGCCGCGCCGCCAGCCGCAACGCGGCAATGAGGCTCCTCGCATCCGCGCGGCCGGTTCCGGCGATGTCGAAGGCGGTGCCGTGGTCAGGGGAGGTGCGGACGAACGGCAAGCCGAGCGTGACATTGACGGCGTGATCGAAGGCGAGCGTCTTGATCGGGATCAGGGCCTGATCGTGATACATGCATAGAGCCGCGTCGTAGGTTGCGCGGGCGCGTTCGTGGAACAGCGAGTCCGCCGGCATTGGGCCGCGCGCATCAATGCCCTCGGCCTTGAGCCGAGCTACCGCCGGCGCGACGATGGTGCGGTCTTCTTCACCCAGCGTGCCGCCCTCGCCGGCATGAGGATTGAGCCCGGCAACGACAAGGCGCGGGCGTGGAATACGAAATCGCGCCATCAGGTCGCGGGCAACGATGCGGCCGGTCTCGGCCACCAGCTCGGTGGAAAGGTGCTCGAAGATCTGTCTGAGCGGAAGATGGATCGTCACCGGCACCACGGCGAGCTCGGGCGACCAGAGCATCATTACTGGCCGCATCAACTTGCCCCTCGCCTCCTGCACCAGTGTTGCCAAAAACTCGGTATGGCCGGGCTCGGCGAAGCCTGAATTGTACAGGACATTTTTCGCCACCGGGTTGGTGACGACTGCGGCCGCGGCGCCGGCCAACACGTCGCTGACGGCGCGCCGGATCGAGGCGATGGCGGCCGGCGCGCTCGTTGCGTCCGGCCGGCCCGGCTCGGCGCGTGCGGCGACTTCGATCGCGACGATCGGCAAGGCGGCCGGGAACGTCGCCGCCGCCGCGTCCGGCGTCACTGCGGCGATCGGGACTTCGAGGCCGAGTTGCTTGGCACGCCGACGCAGAAAGTCCGGATCGGCGACGATATAGAATCTTGGAATTCCGAGTTCGGCACGGCGCGACCAGACCGCCAGCGCGAGGTCGGGGCCGATCCCGGCGGGCTCGCCGAGCGTCAATGCCAAAGGCTGCACGAATATCGCTTCTATTTGGGGACCTGGTCCTCGGGCAATTTGTATTCGATCATTGCCGCGCGCCGCAGGTCGTCAAGATAATGCTTGGCTTTCGCGCCGAACTTTTGCTGAAACATCTGATCGCGCGTTTCCCGCATGCCCGGCGTGTCGTTTTTCGCTTCCTTCTTGGCGCACACCGCGAACATCTGCACCCCCTCGGCGGTCGTCTCCGGCGGAGTGAGGTGGCCGACCGGCGTGCCGTCGAGGATAGCGCGCAATTGTTGCGGCAGGTCGGCGGAAAATTTCGAGACTTGGTCGCGCACCGCGACATCCTTGAGCGCCCGGGCAAAAGGGATGCCCTCGTTGCAGCTCTGAAACCGCGTCCGCAGCGCCTCGGCGTCCTGTTTGCGGGCTTCGAAGGCCGAATCGGGCGAACCCCGCTGCACGATGAAAACCACGGGGTTCATGATGTATTCGTATCCGACCTGATCTTTTTCGTCGGGCTTGCGCAGCTGCAGCTGCGCGGCGACGTCGCTGTCCCGGATCTCGAGGCTGGCCCGGTAACGCCCGCGAACCAGCGAGGTCCAGGCGATCTGCGCGCGGAGCCGCCGCTTGAGCGTATCGACACTGGTGCCGCCATTGACCAGCACCTGCGTCAGCTTCTGCGCGTCGAGCCCCATGCGCGAGGCGACGCCGGCGAAGGCGGTGTCTACCTCCGAGTCGGAAACTTCGAGGGTAAAGCGCTTGGCCTCATTGATCTCCAGGATCTCGTCGATCAGGCTGTCGATGACCTCCTTGCGCGCCGGCACTTTTTTGGTGCTCATCTGCATGAACTTGCTGCGATGCTCGACATCGAGCGCCGTAATCGGCTGGCCATTGACCAGGGCGACGATCTGTTGCGCGCGGGCGGCCGAGCCGACAATCACCGCAATCGCGGTTGCGAGCGTGGTGGCGACGAAAAATTCCCGGGCGCGAGTTCGGATCACGGATATGACCTCTGCTTTCCCTTTCCCTTGCGGACGCGAGGCTTGCGCGCCGACGCCCGGTCCCCCCAGTCCTCGTTGCTCGCCGAGCGCATCCTACAACGTCGCCGCGGAATTTAGTATGCGGCGCCGACCGGCGGCAATACGTCGGGACCGAGCGTACGCAAGCTGAACTGCAGCATGAACGTGTTGTTCGGCGTCGGCGTGGTGCCGGTATAGGTAAAGGAGGTGAAGTAGTTGAGCGCCAACATCAGGCAGTCGTCAACGTAACCGACGCCGACTCGCGTTGTGTCGAACTGATGGACGGCAAGATCGTAGCGAACGGAGCCGAGCAGGATCCAGTTCTGCGTCAACTTGACCGAGGCGCCGGCCAGGATTTCCTGCCGTGGCGTCAAGAAGCCGATCTCGGGCTGCGCCGCGTAGTCGCCGTACAGCAATTGCAGCGTCCAGCGATCGAAATTGGCGCGGCCTTCGAACTCGAGGCGCTCCGGCGTGAAGGCCGCGACCTCCTGGCCGGTCCCGGGATCGAACCCGCCCGCCGCGAAACGCCCGCGGGCGGTAAAGGAGAAGGTCTGGTTGGGCTGATAGGTGATGCGGCCGACGTAATCGGAAACGGTCTTGTCGAGACCGCTCTCCAGCCCGGTGTTGGTCAGATCGGCTGCCGCGTACGAGTTCAGGCCGTAAATTTGATAGGACTGACCGAACAGCACGTTGACGGAGCCGGCCCGGTTGAACTGGGCGGTGTACTGGATGCCGGCATTGACGCGGCCGCCGCCTTCGTCCCGGTCCCAGCCGGAAAATTTGTCGATCGAGAACAGATTGCTGTCGCTGAAGACGACGCTCTGCGCGTCTTCGTTGGGAAACTTTCCGATCGCCGTCTCGTTCGGGCGCAGAATGAGCTGGGCGATCGGTTCGATCGTCTGCGTGCCCCAGGATTCGACGTCGACGAAAGGATAGTGATATTCGGCGCCGACCGCCGGCATGAAGCGCGCAGGTTCGCTCGAGCCGACGGCGATGAAGTTGGAGACGCCGGGCTGGTTCTGAACGTCGAGCTGGGCGACGTCGCCGCGCAGGCTGACAAACGGCGTGATCATCTGCCCATTGTCGGTGACGAAGGTCCGTCGCCAGTCCACCTCGCCGGAGGCGCGGCTGTAGGTCCCGGCGATGCCGCGCAACAGGCAATTGGCCGGCGTGAGGACCGTGGAATTGCCCGAGCTGCACAGCATCTGATTGAAGGCATTCTGAGTGATGGCGTCGAACTCCGCCTGTTGCCGGGTGAGACTGGTTAGGTTGGTTTTGTAGCTGAACTCGCCGCCGATCACCGGCTGCGGCAGGGTGCTGAAATAGTCGAGCACGGGATGAATGATCGGGATCTGCGCCTGGTTGTCGAAACCCGAGAACCCGTAAAAATACATCGAGCGGATGTCGAAATAGCTGCGGTCGCTGGCGCCGGTGAGGTAGATCTGGGAGATCCCCTCGTCGGCGATGCCGGTGCGGAACGGATCGAAATTCCCAGTGAATTGCGTGAGCTGGTAGTCGAACATGAACTGGGTGTCGGTCACCAGCAGCCCGGTCCATCCCCAGACCCACTGGTTGTTGATCGCGAACTGACCGGAGGTCTGGATCGCGCCGCGGAACGTATTGGCGGTCGGGCTGTCGGCGCCGTCGCGGGCGGCGAAATAGCCCGGGTCGGTTTGGAAAATGCCGGCTGCCCTGATGGTGTAGGCGCCCTCCGCCAGGCGCTGGCGCCACGCGCCCTGGAACAAGACTCCCTCTTTGGTCGTAAACGTCGTCGACGTCGTCAGATCGTAGTCCGGCGCCAACGCCCAGAAATAAGAGAGTTGAACTCCCAAGCCGTATTGCGTCGTTGTCGTTATGAACGGAAACAGAAACCCGCTTTTGCGCTTGACCGATGGATCAGGCATCGAACCGAACGGAAAATACATCAGCGGCAGGCCGAAAAACTCGACACGGGCGTCCTCGAAATACAGCATCTTCTCGCTGTCATCGTGGATGATCCGGGCCGCTTGAACCTGCCAGAGCGGCGGTTTCTTCGGGTCGTCCTTGCAGGGTTCGCAGGCGGTATAGACGCCGTTTTGCAAGACCGAGTAGTTGCCCTTGTCGCGATCGGCGCGCGACGCGGCCATGCGCGTGTCATCGATGGTTTCGAGCCGCAATGAATCGACGAAACCGTCGCGATAATCGTCGGTGAGATCGATATATTGCCCGTAGGTGATTTTGCCGCCGGGCTCGGTCAACCTGGCGTTGCCTTCCGCGCGCAGGCGCTTGGTCTTCTGGTCGTAGGTGACCGCATCCGCTTCGATGGTCGCTCCCCGATAGTAGATCTGCACGTTGCCGATGGCCGACACCGCGCTGTTGCTGTAGTCGTATTTGATCTCGGAAGCTTGCACCAGCATCGGCGAGTCGGCCGGCGGCGTCGGCGTGACCGGCGGCGGCGGTCGCGGAGGAAAATGCAGCAGGCTGCCAATTTGCGCCGAAGCCCGCTCTGGCACCAGCACGCAGCAGCATCCGATGAACGCGAACAGCGCGAGCAGAACCGCTGCGCCGCCGCGAACCCGACTACCCAGGCCGAAACTGCAACCACCCGGCGGACGCGCCACTAGCCGTCCTCCTGGTACAACAGCGCGACGAAACCGGTGAGGCCGCCGACCAGCACCGGAATCCATGCCGCCAACGCCGGCGACATCAGCTCCGACTTGCTCATGTCCTCGGTGATCTTGGACAGCACGAACAGCAGGAAGCCGGCGGCAATCCCGCTCAGGATCATCTTCTGCACGCCGCCAAAGCGGAAGAACCGCAGGCTCACCGAGGCCGCCAGCAACACCATGGCGGTCAGCAGGAACGGCCGCACCAGCAGCTGATAATATTGCAGCCGATAGCCGGCGGCGGCGAGGCCGGCACGATCGGCGAGGTCGATGTAGGACGGCAGTTGCCAGAACGGCACCGTTTCCGGCGTGGCAAAGCTTTCCCGCACTTGCTCCGGGGTCAAGCTGGTGCTGAGCTGATAGCTGTCGACCAGCTCAGGCGGCTTGCCGGTGGCGTAGATGCGGGCCTCGTCAAGCCGCCAATAGCCCTGCTGCAACGTTGCGCCTTTGGCTTCGATCCGGGCCTGGAACTCGCCGGCGGCGTTGAACACGAAGACGCTGACGCCGCCGAGTTGGGCGCCCTGTTCACGGCTTGAGTTGGCGTTGATGATGGCGGCGCCATCGGGACTTTTCTGCCGTACCCAAAATCCGCTGGTGCTTTCCCGCAGCGCAGAGGAGGAGAGCTCGCCCATCTGTTCGGCTTCGAGATGTTTCGAGCGCTCATGCAGGACTGCGGCGACGGGGTTGTAGATCGTGGTGGCGAGGAAACCGAACAGAAATGCGGCAGCCATCGCTGGCGCGACGAATTGCCAAGCGGAAACGCCGGCGGCTCGCGCCACGACCAGCTCGAGG
>JASHXX010000377.1 GCA_030043335.1 Xanthobacteraceae bacterium | reverse complement strand
CGCGACCGGCGCAGACACGCCGCCGACATATCCAAGTTGAGGGTCAGCTTCGAGACGCTCACGCCGCGCGAGCAGGAAATCATGGGCTTGGTGACTGCCGGCCTGATGAACAAACAGATCGCCGGCGAGATCGGAGTCAGCGAGGTGACCGTGAAGCTTCACCGCGGCAACGTGATGCGCAAAATGGGAGCGAAATCGCTGGCCGAATTGGTGCGCATGGCCGACGCACTCGGCATTCGCGGCGGCAGATCGTGACAACTATACAAAAGTACAGTTCCGCCGGACTATTCGATACTCAAGATTTGCCTGCGTCCAGTGGCGCCTCGCGCCGACTCCCCCGAACATGACCAGCCGAACAAGGTCCTAGATTGGCAAAGGCTCACGTGATTTCCATAGTCGACGACGACGAATCGGTACGCGAAGCGACCGAAAGCCTGGTTCGCTCTCTCGGTTACGATGCCGCGACCTTCGCCTCGGCCGAGGAGTATCTGGACTCCCGCTACGTGCGCGATACCTCCTGCCTCATCACCGATCTGGTGATGCCCGGCATGAGCGGGGTCGACCTGCAGGATCGGCTGATCGCGGACGGCAATGACACGCCGGTCATTTTCATAACCGCCTGCTTCGACGAGATGGTGCGGGCGCGGGCATTGGAGGCTGGAGCGCACGGCTTCCTGCGCAAGCCGTTCAGCGAGGAAAGCCTGATCGAGTGCCTGGACAGCGCGCTTAGCGCGAAGGGCAGGCCCGACTAGGGCTTCGGACCCTATCCGCGCCAGGCCAAACCGATTGCATTGCGGCCGAACTGATCCTCATGATTGACGGTCTTGTGCCGCGGGTTGCCGTGTCGCGCGGGCTCTGTTTCGTGCGGGCTCATTTCGCGCGGTCAATGGCGTCAGCCGCGTACCCAATCGGCAGGATGAATTGGAATTGCGCCCCGGTTTTGCCGTCCGAAGACGCCGAGAGCTGGCCGGCGTGACCTTCGATGATCCTGCGACAGATCGCCAATCCCAATCCCATCCCTTGCGCTTTAGTGGTCACGAAGGCTTCGAAGATGCTGTCCAATTGACTGGGATCCAATCCCGGTCCGGAATCTTCCACGGCGACGACGATCGCATCGGGGCTGTGGAGTTCGGTCTTTAGCCGCAGCATCCGGTCGCGATCCGCCATCGTATCCATCGCTTCGATGGCGTTCTGGATGAGGTTGGAAAATACCTGTTGCAGCTGGTTCCTGCGGCCTTCCACCAGCGGCAGCGCCGCCGCGAGGTCGGTCTGCGTGGTAATGCCATGGGCGTGCAACTCGCCGCGGAGCGAATGCAGCACCTCGAGCGCGACTTCGTTGAGGTCGATCGGTTGTCGCGCCTGGTCCGTCCGGCGGAACAGCGCCCGAATGCTGTCGAACACCGCGCTGGCGCGATGGGTGTCGGCGATCACCCGGTTCAGCGCCGCGCGCCCTTCGTCGAAATCGGGCGGGGCCTTGTCGAAAAAGCGCAGCGCCGCGCCGGCATTGGTGGCGATCGCCGCCAGCGGCTGCCTGACTTCATGAGCGATCGAGGCGGTAATCGCCTCGACGTTCATGAGCTTGTTCTCCCGTTCGCGCTTGAGGAGCGTGATCGAATCGTCGAGCTCGCGCGAGCGCTGCTTTTCCGCCTCCAATAGCCGTACGCTCTCGATGGCGATGATTGCCTTGCTGGCGAACGCCTCGGCGAGCTCGATTTGCTTGTCCGAATAGGGCGCGACCTCGACCCGGGTGAGCGCAAAAACGCCGATCACTTCCCCTTCGCGCAGCAGCGGAATGCCAAGATGGCAGCGGTAATTGCCGCGCGACTGATAGCCGACCCCGGTGAATTCCGCATCCGCCAGCACGTCCGGGAGGTGAATCGTCCGGCGTTCCAGAGCCACGCGTCCGGAAACCGTTCCGCGCCCGGGCGTGATCGGATTTTTCGCCGCAAATTCCTTGAAATCGCTGGAATGGCCGCAGCTTGCGGCGAGCCTCAAGACGCCGCCTTCCGGGCGCCAGATGTTCGCCGAGTCGGCCTGGCAAAGGTGCATCGCCGTCTCGACCAGCTGGTTCAGGACGGTCTGCAAATCGAAGGTCGAGCTGGAGATGACCTTCAGCACCTCCGACATCGCAGTCTGGCGGTGCAGCGCCTCGTTGAGCTCCTCCGCGAGCCGCGCAATCTTGGCATCCTTGGCGGCCGATGACGAAAGATGACGGGTGCGCAAGGCCTTCGGCCGGCTGCGGCGTTTCGGCGCTGCGGTCGTGCGGCGACGTGTTCGGACGGACTCTCCGCCTGCTTTGGAGCGCCTGCGCATCAATTGCCCCAAATCCCCCGGGCGAGACACAGTACCGGATCAAGCCGGCGCTTCCTATACCTACGTATAGGTTCCTACGCCGTCACAGATACCAAGCGTTTACCAGTGTACAATGGGGTGACGGCGCGCGTTTCCTGTAGTCTTAACCATAACAAACCAAAACAACCAGAACTAAGACACCGAGGGACGTCAGATGAATCACTCGATGTATGGCGCCGACCGCGGCACCCATTTGAAGATTGTGGCCGTCGGCCTGCTGTGCGCGGTCTTGCTCGCGGTGGCCGGCAAATTTGCCTATGTGAGCGACCTCGATCTCGGCACCGCGCCGCTGGTCAAGGCGAGCCCGTCTACGACTATCAGCGGGCAGCTGCCAGCCATTCGCTAAAGGCGGCTGGTTGAGTTCCTGACGAGCTGAGGGCGGTGTTACGATGTTTGCCCAGATTTTACGCCGGAAAAACATTCACCTTCCGCGCTTTGATCGCGTCGAGATCCTGATGGTCGCGACCGGCATTCTGCTGGCGACTGTCATCATCATGACGTTCTGACCGCGAGCGCCCGGAGCCTTACTAACGGTGGTAATGGCGGGGTTGCGCGGCTCTTGGTGGCGGCCGCGCACGCGAAGCGTCTGCAAGCCAAGCAACGCGATAACGAGAAAGCCCGGCTTGGCCCGCGGCGCCCATCCGAGGCGCGGCAGGCGCCGCGGCCAACGCTTTGAATTGGCGAACGGACAGCAGCGTGGTTGCCACAGCTAACCAATAAATTGCAATCGGTTGCCTTGCAGCAGGATACCCGTTTCGCGTGTTCGTTGTGGTTCAGCTGATATAACCGTGGTAGTCTCTTCCAGCGGCGGTATTTCACTTGTCGGTTCTGTTGATAGGGCGCGGGCCGGCGGAGCGAAGGCTCACATCCTGAAACGATCGGCGTTGCCGCCTGATTTGCTTGTTTGATTCTTGGAATGCGCCTGGGGCGACGGCCGTAAATGCGAAGCTCGCGCGAGTAGCATATGAGCGACGTCGAGACCGCGACAACTGCGCGCCGCTCGGAGGGACCGACCCGTTCGAACATGATCTGGATTCCCGGCGGCACGTTCCGCATGGGCTCCGACCGGCACTACCCGGAAGAGGCGCCGGCGCACGGCGTCACCGTCTTCGGCTTCTGGATCGACCACACGCCGGTGACCAACCGGCAGTTCAAGGAATTCGTGCGTGCGACCGGGCACAAGACCTTTGCCGAGATCCCGCCCGACCCGAAGCACTATCCCGGCGCGCTGCCGCACATGATCTTTGCCGGCTCGCTGGTGTTCACGGCCCCGCGCGATCCGGTCGATCTGCGCGACTGGAGCCAGTGGTGGACGCTGCTCAAGGGCGCCGACTGGCGCCACCCCTACGGGCCGAAGAGCAGCATCAACGGGCGCGAAAATCATCCGGTGGTCCACGTCGCTTATGCGGACGCGCTCGCCTACGCCAAATGGGCGGGCAAGGATCTGCCGACCGAGGCCGAATGGGAGTTCGCCGCCCGCGGCGGCCTTGACGGTGCTGAGTTCGCCTGGGGCGACGAGTTCACGCCCGGCGGGCAGCATCGCGCCAACACTTGGCAGGGCAATTTCCCGCACGAGAACCGTTGCGAGGACGGCTTCGACCGGACCTCGCCGGTGATGGCGTTTCCGCCCAACCGCTATGGCGTCTACGACATGATCGGCAATGTCTGGGAATGGACGGCGGACTGGTATTCGCCGCAGCACGCGGCCGACGCGCCGAAAGCGTGCTGCATCCCGGAAAATCCGCGCGGCGGGTCGGAGGAGGGGAGCTACGACCCCTGTCAGCCGCAGATCAGGATTCCCCGCAAGGTCATCAAAGGCGGCTCGCATCTATGCGCGCCGAATTACTGCCGCCGCTACCGCCCGGCCGCGCGCCATGCGGAGCCGGTGGATACGTCGACGAGTCATCTTGGCTTTCGTTGTGTCACTCGAACCCCCGGGAGTGAGTCATGTCCAATGAAGAAAACGGAGACAAGTCGAATCTAAAAAAGAGCGCGCTCAACCGCCGCAACGTCCTTCTCGGCGGCACCACACTTGCCGCGGCCTCCGCAATCCCGATCCAGGTCGCGCAGGCGCAGCAGCAGACCGCGCCATCAGGCAAGCCGCCGAACATTCTCGTCATCATGGGCGACGACGTCGGCTGGTTCAATCTCAGCTGTTACAGCCAAGGCATTATGTCCGGCAAGACGCCGAACCTCGACAAGCTTGCCGCCGAAGGGATGCGCTTTACTGACTACTACGCGGAAGCAAGTTGCACTGCCGGCCGAGCAAATTTTATCACCGGCGAACTTCCGCTTCGCACTGGCATGACCACGGTTGGCCAAGCCGGCGCCAACGTCGGTATCCCGGATGAGGCTTGCACCCTCGCCACCGCGCTCAAATCGCTCGGCTACGCGACCGGCCAGTTCGGCAAGAACCATCTCGGCGACCTCAACAAATATCTGCCGACACTGCACGGCTTCGATGAATTCTTCGGCTACCTGTACCACCTCGACGCCATGTCCGATCCGTACTGGTTCGACTATCCGCAGGACTGGATCGACAAGTACGGCCCCCGCAATCTAGTTCACTGCTATGCGACCGAAACTGACGATCCGACCGAGATGCCGCGGTGGGGCAAGGTCGGCAAGCAGCGCATCGTCGATGAGGGGCCGCTGAAGCCCTTCAAGGATATGAGTGCCGACCACCAGATGTGGCAGAAAGGCCGCGACGCCAAATACGATATGGAGACTTTCGACGCGGTGCTGGTCGAACATAGCAAAGCTTTCATGGACAAGGCGAAGCAAGCCGACAAGCCGTTCTTTATCTGGCACAACACCACGCGAATGCACGTCTTCACCTATCTCTCCGCCAAGTACCAGGCGAAGATGAACTACCAGAGTAACTACGGCCTCGAAGAAGCCGGCATGGAGCAGATGGACGATGACATCGGCGACCTCCTGAAACATCTCGATGACATCGGTGTCGCCAACAATACAATCGTCATCTTCACCACCGACAATGGCGCCGAAGTATTCACTTGGCCGGACGGCGGCATGACGCCATTCCGTGCCACCAAAGGCACCGTATTCGAGGGCGGCTTCCGCGTGCCCGCGATCATCCGCTGGCCGGGTAAGATCAAGCCGGGGAGTGTCGAGAACGGCATCTTCTCCGGGCTAGATTGGTTCCCGACCCTTTGCGCCGCAGCGGGCAATCCAAACATCACCCAGCAGCTCCTTGAAGGTGTCAAGCTGGGCGACCGAACCTACAAGAACCATCTGGATGGCTACAATCAGTTGGATCTCTTGACTGGCAAGGGTCCATCGGCGCGTCACGAAATATTCTACTTCGGTGGTCCAACACTTGGCGCCATTCGCATCGACGACTTCAAATTCCAGTTCTACCAGCAGCCGTTCGGCTGGCCGGGCGAGAAGACGACGACTGATATGCCGACCATCGTCAACCTGCGCCAGGATCCGTTCGAGCGCACGCCGTCGATTCGCGGTGAGTCTCTCAACAATATGGGCGGCGGGTACATGAACGATTTCTACGCCCGCGAGTTCTGGCGCTTCGTCCTGGTTCAGCAAATGGTAGCGAAACTAGCGGAAACGGCGATTAATTATCCACCGATGCAAGCGCCAGCGTCGTTCAACCTCGAAGCCGTCAAACGGCAAGTTGATGAACTGCTAAAGAGCCGCGAAGGACAGTAGCTGAACGGCAATATGGCGGGCGCGCGGTCGAGGCGCGCCCGCGGCGGGGCGCTTCGGAGGGCGCGCCTCTCGTACCTTTCGAGGCCAAGGGTCCGCAGCCAACCCCCGAGGTCCATGATGCCTCTAGCTCCACCTGAGGCGCATGATCGTCCATGCGAAAAAACGTGTCTAGGGCACGTTTCTTTTTCGGGTGACGGCGAAACGCGACTTCCGGCCGCGGACCCAACTCGGTG
>JASHXX010000376.1 GCA_030043335.1 Xanthobacteraceae bacterium | reverse complement strand
GCGCTCGTAGCAGCCAAGGATTGCCGGCTGGGCGAAGCCCAAAATCTCGCCGGCGATGCCGCCAATATCGTGACCCTCGAGCGTGTCAAGCCGTTGCGCAGCGCGCCGGCCCCACACGGCTTCGATCGCGCCGCGCTCCTCCTGATGGGCGCAGCCATCCGCAGCGTCGAGACCGCCGGCGCGCTCGAAGCGATCCTTTCGCTCAGCGTGCGCTACGCGAACGAGCGAGTTGCCTTCGAGCGGCGGATCGGCAAATTCCAGGCGGTGCAGCAGAACCTGGCGCGACTCGCCGGCGAGACCGCCGCCGCGCTTGCGGTTTCCGGTTCGGCGGCCGACACCATCGCGCAAGCCGAGGCGTTCGATGAGGCGGTGTTCCTCGAAGCGGCGTCGGCCAAGATCCGCACCGGTGAGGCCGCGACCGAAGGCGCCGCGATTGCGCATCAGGTCTTCGGCGCGATCGGCTTTACCGAGGAGCACGTGCTGCATCGCTTCACGCTGCGCATGCTGTCCTGGCGCGACGATTTCGGCAATGAAAGCTACTGGGCGGCCGAGCTTGGCAAGCGCGTCGCCCGACGCGGTGCCGACGAATTCTGGCCGCTGGTGGCTTCACGATGACCGCTCTTCTGCAATTCGACCCGATCCGCCTGCCGCCCGAATGCGAGACGCTGCGTGCCGAGGTGCGCGCGTTCCTGGCCGAAGAAGTCGCCGCCGGCACGTTCGATCCGCACCAGCCGGGACACGGCGACGCCTACAACCGCGGCTTCAGCAAGCAGGTGGGCGCCAAGGGTTGGATCGGCATGACCTGGCCGAAGCGCTATGGCGGACACGAGCGCAGCCAGCTCGAGCGCTACGTCGTCACCGAAGAATTCCGCGCCGCCAACGCGCCGGCACATCTGCATTTCGTCGCCGACCGCCAGAGCGGCCCGATCCTGCTCAAATACGCCCCGGAGCACATCAAGCACGACATCCTCCCGCGCATCTGCCGTGGCGAATTATGCTTCGCCATAGGTATGAGCGAGCCCGGCTCCGGCTCGGATTTGTTCGCAGCCAAGACCAAGGCAACCAAGGCTGACGGCGGCTGGACGATCAACGGCAGCAAGATCTGGACGACAAGCGCGCAGATCGCCGACTACATGCTGGCGTTGTTCCGGACTTCGCCGCCAACCAAGGAGAACCGCCGCCACGGCCTTACGCAGTTTCTGGTCAGGATGAAAACGCCGGGCATCACCGTCAACCCGATCCGGCAGATGACCGGTAAAGCGGGCTTCAACGAAGTGGTGTTCAACGACGCCTTCGTTCCCGACGATCACGTGCTCGGCGAGATCGACGGCGCCTGGAAGCAGGCGACCAGCGAGCTCGCCTATGAGCGCAGCGGTCCGGAGCGCTTCCTGGAGACTTTCTACGTGCTGCTGGAATTGATCCGCGCGCTCGGCCCGGAGCCGGAATTACGCGGCGCCGAAGGGCTCGGCCGGCTGGTAGCGCAACTCCACACCTTGCGGCGCATGTCGGTCTCGGTGGCCGGCATGCTGCAGGCCGGCAAGGAGCCGGTGGTCGAAGGCTCGATCGTCAAGGATCTCGGCACGATCTGGGAGCAGAAACTGCCCAACCGCGTGCGCGATCTTGCCGCCTTCCTCGAGCCGGAAATCCTCAACCGCGCCACCCTCGAGGATCAGCTCGCCTTCGCCACCACGGTCGCGCCCAAGCTCACCATTCAGGGCGGCACCACCGAAATCCTGCGCGGCATTATTGCCCGCGGCCTGGGCCTGCGCTGAGGACGCACGCACGTGCCGGATATCGGAAAATTGCTGTGGCCGAAATCGGTGGCGGTCGTCGGCGCCTCCTCCGACACGCACATTTTGCGCGGGCGCGTGTTCGAGGTCATCCGCGGCCACCCGTTTGCCGGCGAGATCTTTCCGGTGAGCCGGAGCGCGTCGGAAGTGCAAGGGCTGAAGGCCTATCCGTCGGTCGACGCGCTGCCGCAGCCGGTCGACCTGGCAGTGCTGATCGTTCCTGCTGAATTTGTGCCGGCGGAGCTCGAGCGCTGCGGCCGCGCCGGCATCAAGGCGGCGGTCATTCTCAGTTCCGGCTTTGCCGAAGCGGGCGAGGCTGGAACGCGCATGCAGCGCGAGATCACGGCCACCGCGCGCCGCTACGACATGGCGGTGGAGGGGCCGAACACCGAAGGCTTCGCCAATATCGCCGCGGCGCTATGCGCGAATTTCAGTCCGGCGATGGACAAAAGCGCGGGGCCGCTTGCGGCGAAGCGCGGGCTCGGCCGCGGCCAAGTCTCGATCATCTCGCAGAGCGGCGGCCTCGGCTTTGCCTTTTTCGATCGCGCGCGCCCGCGGCAGCTCCCCTTCCGCTACATCGTCACCACCGGCAACGAAGCCGTGCTCGAGATCTCCGATTTCGTCGATTACATGCTCGACGAAGGCGGAACCGACGTCTTTCTGCTGCTGATCGAGGCGGTGAAGACGCCGGAGAAATTCAGGCGCGTCGCGGAAAAGGCGCTCAAGGCGGGCAAGCCGCTAATCGTGCGCAAGATCGGCCAGACCGAGCCCGGCCGCCGCGCGGTCGCTTCGCATACTGCCGTCCTTGCCGGATCGCAGGCTGCCTACCGCGCCGTCTTCGAGCGCTACGGACTGATCGAGGGACGCGATTTCGATGAGATGCTCGACATTGCCTCGGGTTTCCTCGCCTGCGGCGACCGTATGCCGTTGGGCAACCGCGTCGGCATCTGCACCTCATCCGGCGGCGCCGGCGTGTGGATGGCAGACTCGTGCGCCGCCGCCGGGCTCGAGGTGCCGGTGCTTGACGACGAGACGCGCGCGACGATCGACGTGCATCTGCCCGCTTACGCCACCTCGCAGAATCCGGTCGATTCCACCGCCCAGGGCGTGCAGAAGCTCGGCTACGCCCAGTTCGCTCGCCTCGTGGCTCGCTCGCCCTCGGTCGACGGCGTCATTGTCGTGATAACGGCGCGCCGCTCGGCGTTTCTCGAGGCCGATCTGCCGAAGCTGAAGGAGCTCGCCCGCGAATCGTCGAAGCCAGTGTTCATGTGGAGCTACACGCTGCCTGCCGAACGCACCGTCGAGATCCTCAACGAAGCCGGCTATCCGCTGTTTACCGACGCCCAAGGCTGCGCCCGCACGCTGCGCGTGATGGCCGAGTACCGGGTCCTACGCGAACGTTTGCCCCGGTCGCCCGAAACGGCGTCGCGCGCGGCGGGCGGCGCCAAGGTCGGCGCGATGCTGGCGCAATCCAGCCCGGTGCTGTGCGAATACCGGGCGCGCCCGCTGTTGGCGGCTTACGGTATCAGCGCTCATAACGCCGGAGCGCTGGCGCACTCGGGAGAGGAAGCCGCGGCGGCAGCGCAGGCGGCCGACCGGCCGGTGGCGCTCAAGGTTCAATCCGGCGACATCCCGCACAAGACCGAAGCCGGCGCCGTCGCGTTGAACGTCAGCGGAGCCGACGCGGTGAGCGCGGCCTTTGATCGTGTGCTCGCATCCGCCAAGCGCCATGCGCCGGCAGCGCGCATCGACGGCGTGCTGGTACAGCCGATGGCCGCGCCCGGCCATGAGATTATCCTCGGCGTCAACCGCGATCCGACCTGGGGGCTGATGCTGATGGTCGGTCTCGGCGGCGTCCTGGTCGAGGCCCTCGGCGACGTAGCGCTCGCGCCGGTGCCGTTCGATCACGCCGCCGCGCGCGCAATGATCGGCCGCCTCAAGGGCTCTCAATTGCTCGGCGGCTATCGCGGCTCGGCGCCCGCGGACACCGAGGCGCTCGCCGATCTCATGGTCGCGCTATCGCAGTTTGCCGCCGACAACGCCGACGACATTGCCGAGATCGATCTCAATCCGGTGATCGTACACGCGAGAGGCGAAGGCGTTTCGGTAGTCGACGCGCTGATCGTCAAACGCGAGAGCGAGCCGGCGCAGCACCGCGGCGCGGCCGAGTAACGACAGGCAAAGGACAGCCACCATGGGCCCGTTCAAGGATATCGGCGTAGCGAAAAACGGCCATGTGGCGCTGGTCGAGATCAGGCGGCCGCCGAATAATTTCTTCGACATCGCGCTGATCAGGGAAATCGCCGAGGCGTTCGAGGCGCTCGACGCCGACGGCGAATGCCGCGCGTTGGTGCTGGCGGCGCAGGGCAAGGCGTTTTGCGCCGGCGCCAATTTCGGCGACGGCGACAGCGACGGCGGTGCGCTGTTGAGCGGCCCGCGGCCGGGCGCCGCGCACCTTTACATCGAGGGCAATCGGCTGTTCCGCACCAAAAAGCCGATCGTCGCCGCCGTGCACGGCGCCGCGGTCGGCGGCGGACTGGGGCTGGCGATGGTCGCCGATTTCCGG